>CAISDR010000431.1 GCA_903884125.1 uncultured bacterium | reverse complement strand
GGCATCGTTGGCGCTTGCCTGACCCCATCGGGATTTGCAAGCATCGTGCTTTGGATTATATGCGAGCTGTCAGTTACAGGTCGCCAAAGGTGGTTTCATGCGGATTAAAATTGCGACCTGGAATATTAATTCGGTGCGGCTGCGCATCGCTCTGGTGGAAAAATACCTGACGGAATATGCGCCCGATGTGCTGTGCCTTCAGGAAACCAAAGTGTCGGATGCCGAATTCCCGCTAAAGGCGTTTAATGCCCTTGGCTATAAACATCACGCCATATGCGGGCAAAAGGGTTATCATGGGGTGGCGACGTTAAGTCGTGTGCCGCTGGATGATATCGAGCGGGTCAATTTCGGTGGCAAGACCGATCACGCCCGTCATGTGGCTGTGACCTTGCCGGGTGACATCCGGCTTCACAATTTTTATGTCCCTGCTGGTGGTGATATTCCCGATTCTGAAGCAAACGAAAAGTTCGCTCATAAACTGGCCTATCTGAAAGATATGCGCGACTATTTTGCAAAACCCAAACGGCCGTCACGCGAAGTGATCGTAGGTGATCTGAATATCGCGCCGCTGGAACATGATGTGTGGTCACACAAACAATTGCTGAGCGTGGTCAGCCACACACCAATTGAAGTGGCCCATATGGAAGAATTGCGTCGAACGCGCGATTTCATTGACGCAGCAAGGCATTTCACGCCGGAACCGGAAAAAATCTATACTTGGTGGAGCTATCGGGCAGCAGACTGGTCGAAAGCCGACAAGGGCCGTCGTCTGGACCATATCTGGCTGACCCCTGACCTGAAACCAAAACTAAAGGCGCTGGAAATCACCCGTGAGGCGCGCGGCTGGACGCAACCGTCCGATCATGTCCCGACCCTTGTGGAATTCAAACTCTAAGGTCCCATCATGCAATTACCGGTCACAGCACTTTATTCAGGACTGAATACACTGATCATGTTGTCGCTGGCGTTGCAGACGGTGCGTGCACGTCTGCGCGCGCGCGTTCTGATTGGCGATGGCGGGGATGCATTGTTGCTGCGTACGGCGCGCGCGCACGCCAATAATGTGGAATATGTGCCCTTTGGCCTGATCATATTAGGGGTTCTGGAAATCAACGGGCTTGGGCCGGGCGTTCTTTATGGCCTTGGCACCTTGCTGACACTGTCACGACTGGCACATGCGCATGGCCTGCTTAAGACCGATGGTACATCGATCGGCCGCACCATCGGCACCATCGGCACATGGAGCATGCTGTTTGTGGGCAGCTGCATTGCCGTCTGGAGCTGGCAGCCCTAATTGTTTTTGGGTGCTTTGACTGCAAACAAAATCACAAAGCCAATGGCCACTAAAACCAGCGCCATGGAAAAGCCCAGCCGCTGATTGCCGGTGCTGGCGGTCACAATCCCGATAAGCGATGGCGCCAGAAAAGATGTGGCGGTGCCTGACAGAGCGTAGAGGCCAAAGAACTGCGAGGTCTTTTCAGGCGGCACCAGCCGTACCAGCAAGGACCGGGCGGTAGCATAAGCCGAGGTGATCGCCATGGCGGTGAATATGCCTGATCCCATAAAGGCAAGTTCCGGCCAGGTGGAAAAGAATGGAACCCCCGGCCAGAGACCATGGCCAACGGCCGGATCAAAAAGGATCAGGCCGAAAAGCAGCTCTTTGGAGTGGGTCAGCGATAAACCGACTGACAAAAGGATGGCCCCAAGTGCAATCTGCAATGCCCGCTTTGACCCAAAGCGGTCATCGATCACACCACCGATCAGCCCGCCGAAGAAAGCAAAGACTGACAGCGTGATGCCATAAATGGTCAATGATAGTCCGCCCCAGCCGAATGTACCTGCCGCATAAACGCCGCTGAAAATCAGGATGCCCAGTTTGCCATCGGCAAAAATGGTGCGTGCCAGAAGATAAACGGCGACATTTCGATATTCACGCAGACTGCGCAGGGTCTGTGACAGTTCGTTCAGGCCCCGTCTGGCCGCCTTTAACAGGCCGCCACCACGCGAAGGTACATCAGGGGTCAGCAGAAGCATGGGTATTGTAAATACCAGCAACCAGATGCTGACCAAAGGTCCGACGATCCGGTCCGGTCCATGATTGTCGCGGCTAAGGCCGAATAGAGGTGCATCGGGCAAAAATCCCCAATGCGTCAGGCCGGGCAGGGCAAAGGCCCAGAGCGAAAAGACCAGCAGCAAAAGGCCGCCACCATTGCCAAGGGCAAGCCCCAATCCCGAGAGCCCGCCCAGACGCGTGCGTGGACAAATGAATGGCAGCATCGAATTGTGAAACACGGCGGTGAATTCGTAGGCGATGGCATTTGCAATCATGGCGATGAAAACCACGGTCATCAAAAAGTCATCGGCATGGGGTTCTGCATACCATAAAGCCCAGGACCCCAGTGCCAGAACAACTGTAAAGCCGGTTATCCAGCGTTTGCGATTGCCCGCTGCATCACCGATGGCGCCCAGAATGGGCGAGAGTATGGCGATGGTTACCCCGGAAATCGTATGGGCAAAACTGACCAGTGCCTGTCCGCTGGCCGGGCTGGAGGCAACATGTGATGCAAAATAGGGCGCCCAGATATAGACCGTGATCAGAATGACATAGGGATTGCGGGCCCATTCATACAATGCCCATGAAAACTGACCCGCGGCAGAAGCATATCGGATGGCCGGCGTTGTATCGACTGCGACACCCATGGAGCCGAGCCTGTCTGTGTGGCCCATGCGACCCGATCCTCCCGTTTTCGTTATCCGGCTCTGGAATTTCCAGAACTGGCGTGACGCTAAGGAGTGGAAGGGGCCGGGTCAAGGCAGGCATCAGGTCTTTATGTTTGCGATCCGGCTAGGATACATGCCCGCCATATATAGCGGCCTCGACAACGACTAGGTTGAGATTTCAGAAAATTTTGGTCGAGACTGACCTATAAGAGACGATAAAAGTGCCCCGGTGTTTGGCAAATCTGCGTGCGACGACATGCTCACGCCGCTACTTAGTAGCAAGTTTTCGGTAAACAAATTGAGCTTAATGAAAATTATGTATCCAATAATTAGAATTGGGACCGGGACACCCATAAACCACACTATTGCACAGTTCTGCACTGTCGTGATTTTTTCTCCGTCGACGTAGACACAGCGTTGAAGGTAAACCTCCATTCCAAGACGAATGATGTTTTTCACCCATGTCGAGGAAGCCACCAAACGACATCACGACATATATGCCATGGCCCGATACCTTGTCGATCATGATGTACTCTACCCTACCCAATTTTTCACCCGATGAATTTCAGACGTCGGTGCTAATGACTTTTTCAGCTGCAATCAAATTACCTGTCGTCCTGGACGCCGCCGTTTGCATACTTAAAACATCCCTATGTAAAAAGGGCGTTTGGCCGGGATAGCCCAGCCAAATTAATTGGCTTATGTTCTGACTGGCGCATGCAGCCACTTCAATTACACAGCGCGAACCGGGTGGCCCGCACGCCAATAGGCATATTTTGCGTAGTCAAAACCTGTTTAAACATCGAGGCAAAAACTTGCCCGATGATGCTTAGCTTTGGCCAATCATCTAGCTGGGTACAATCCGAAGATATCAACCAACTTCAATCGGTGACAAGCATCTATCGCCAGAGAGAATTCCCCATTACCAACCCTTGTGGTTCGAATCTCGGATTTGATGGCCTGGTAAAACCAAAATTGAAGGGCGCCCCGCGTGGGGTAAGAATGATATGAAAAGATATGTTGGCCGATCTTGGATTTCGCTGACGATTTTCTCTGTTATTTCTATTTTCGGTGCAGCCACAATCGGGACTATTTCTTCCATGGCTGTTGACGCCGTGAAGCTGGTAATAAAACCGACTCTAATCGGTCGTATCCAAGAGGCAAAACCGACCATAGTCGCAAGCGCCTCAGAAGCAAAAGTGAAATCAGCCGGCGACGCCGAAGGTGGTCTGTCAAAACTACCAACTTCAAACTGGCGTACAAGCATACGCCTTACCAAAACCACCCTACAGAACTAATCTAAAAAGGGGCAAAAAGTCGTGAATATAATTATCAATAGAATGCTCGCCGGTTTAGCACTCTCGGGTCTGTTTGCCGGGGCCGCTATGGCAGCCGTTCAGGGAACGATCGGCACGACCTCACAAGGTACCGTCACGATCAATGCGTCGAAAGCGAATGCCGTGCAGATTAGCGGCCTTAACGACATTACCTTCCCGAGTTCTAACACTGTGCCAGCGCCCCTTACGGATGCAGCTTGTATCTATTCAACCGCTGGCGGATATACAATCCAAGCAACAAGCATTAATGGGTCCGCGGGCAAATTTCAGATGAAAGGCACTGGTGCGAGCGTCATAGCCTATACTGTCGGGTGGTCCAATGTCGCATCGGGCGGAACTTCGGTAGCGTTGGCGTCCGGCATCGCATCAAGTCAATTTACCGGCGCGAATACCACGTCCCCAACTTGCGGTGGCACAAACAATTCCCACTTCGACGTGACCGTGGATCCTGTGACATATCTGACCGCTCCCGCGGGCGCATATACCGATACGGTGACGCTTGTACTTGCACCGGTTTGAATGAGAATCCGCCAATGTCGGTATCGTCAGCTTCGGCTGCAACGAATTTAGGCTACCAGTCTGATTTTGGGTGCCATGGGGTTGGCAATCGGCTGACGGGTGATCAGCATGTTTCATGGCCCAGCTCAACGACCGCTTTGGCTATGATGGAGATAACCAATGGG
>CAISDR010000430.1 GCA_903884125.1 uncultured bacterium | reverse complement strand
GGCATCTACGATTGCAGATTCAAAAGCATCAGCCAATGGGTCAAGTGCCTCCGCACATTCGAAAATCGCCCCATCCTGCGTCTGATAGGCCGCGCGCATTTCCTGACGCAAGGCCGGATCGCGCCCCAGCGCCAAAGCGCGGGTCACATAATCAGACTGGCTGGTAGATACCATCGGATCCAATCCCATCAGCGACAGAAAGCCTGCCGTATGCCTGCCCCGCATGAATCGGCCGGGCCAGGTAATCAGTGGCGCGCGCGCATCGATCGCTTCAAGCGTCGTATGGCCGCCCGAATAATGAAAAGGATCCAGTACAATATCCGCCACGCCCATCAGGGCCCGGAATTGATCTGCGCTCATCGCGCCCAGCATGACAATCCGTTCCTCAAGATCGCTGGCTTGCTCAAGGATTCTGTTCACCAACCTTTGTCCCACAAATGGGTCAAGACCATGGACCAGCACCAAAAGTCCTTTTGGATCGGCCCGCAGAATATCGATCACGGCTGCATCAAAATCCGGATGGAGCTTCTGCGGCGTCTGCGGGCAAAGATAGACAGTAGCACCCTCAGCCAGACCGAAATCAGACTTGCTCTTTCTGGCAACCGGTTCAGGTCGCGCATAGAAAATGGTCGGGCCACCAAGTGCGCGCAGTTTTTCGGTATAATGTGCCTCAGCCCCAACAGGTTCCATGGCCGCACATGATATGAACTGATCCAGATTCGGGATACCGGTTGTGTCAGGATGCCCCCAGGTCAGCATCTGAACCGGTGCCAGCCGGGCAAAGGCCAGGAAATAGGTCAGCGGAGACATGCCGATGTCCGTATAATAAATTATATCCGCCTCTATATCGCCCAGAACGCGACGGGCCAGATCCAGGCCATCGGGCAGGCGCACCACATGATCCGCCGCCGCATCTATTGCAAGACGCACCGTGTCAGTTCGGCGATCGGGCCGCACCACCACAACTTCAAAACGTCCCCGGTCCAGATGCTGGATCAGCCCCAAATTCAGCCGCCCGATTGTATGAGCGTGCAGAAATTCGGACACGACTGCAATACGAATCCGCTTGTTGTTTGGCCCCCGCCAGGTGCGGGCGAATGCCGAAATGTGTGAAAGCGCTGGACAGGCGCGCAGGTATAGCTGCGCCAGCGCGCTTTGCAGGGGTCGATCACCGCGATCATGATAACTGAGGTAAAATGCCGTCTGACCGATTTCGTGCAAGGGATCAACCAGTGTAAAACTGCTTTGCGACAATTGCTCAATCACATCCGATAATTGATTTCGGGCCAGTTCGATTTCATCAACATTCTGGCTGACAATCGGCAATAACAAGGCGCGCTTGAGCGCAAATCGTAATTGACCCGTGCGCCGTTCCAGATCGCGCAATATGCCCGCCGATTGTGTAAAGTCCCCTTGAATTTGCAGCGCGTTCGAAAGGTTGATTTCTGCATCAATCCACTCCGGTGCCAGCACCAATGCCCGACGATAGGCATTGGTTGCCAGAACCGCACGTTCAGCGGCGCGAAACGCCACACCCAGATTTAGCCATGCCAGACGGTTCGCAGGTGCAAGGGCAAGCGCACAGGAAAATGCATGGAGCGCCGGATGCAGCGCGCCAGTCCGGCGCAAGGCATTACCAAGATTATTGAATGTCCCGTCATCCGCACCACCTAAGGACATCGCGCGCCTTAATGCAGCAAGCCCGGAAGCCGGGTCATTCAGGTCAAGTCGCACTGCCCCCAGAAATCCAAGACAGCTACGTTCAGCAGGGTTGAAGACCAACGCCCGTATCAAGGCATCATCTGCTGCCGCGACATTGCCCGATGCAGCCAGCGCCATGCCATAAAGCCGCCAGATATCCGGCAGATTTGGTTGCGTCAGCACAACCCCACCATAAGCTTCGCACGCAGCATCAAAATTCCCCGAGCGATGTGCCGCAAGCGCCTGTTCGACCAGGTGCTGAATTTTCTCAGGCTCTGACGCCTTTGCCATACCGTGCCTCGATCCGGGCTTGAACAAGCTCAAAGGAAATGGATAACAGCCAATAGATGACCCCGGCAGCTATCATCATTTCCATATAGTGAAACGATGCACGCCCGTGCATGCGTGCGATGAAAGTCAGCTCCCACACACCCATTACAGAAACCAGTGCGCTATCTTTGAGCATTGAAATAAACTGATTACCTACAGGTGGTACAATCAGGATCAGCGCCTGTGGCAGGATCACGCATCGCAGGGTATTCAAGCGATTCAGCCCCAGTGCATAGGCTGCCTGTATCTGTCCTTTGGGTATGGCTTCGATCCCTGCGCGGAAAATCTCAGCCAGATAGGCACCATAACATAAGGTCAATGCAATGATTCCAGCGGGAATCGCATCAATGGTGATACCCACTTGCGGCAGCCCCAGATAGATCACAAGGGCCTGAAGCAACAATGGGGTGCCACGAAAATATGAAATGTAAAACGCACTTATGCCAAACAGTACCGGATGCAACGAAAGTCGCATCAAGGCAAAAAGCAGTCCGATTACCGATGCCAGCAGAATTGAGACAATTGAAATGAAAAGGCTAAGGGCTGCACCTTGTAAAAACCCGTCACGCAGTTCCAACCCCAGCAGCGATGGCGTGCGTTCAATCATATAATCAAGCGAAAGGTGAAATTGCGCGAACAACCCACCGGCAAGGATCAGAATAGCCAGCAGCACAAGTGCCACCTGAAATCTGAAATATTGCTGTCTGGGAAAAAACGCCTGAATGCCGGTCAATGCCACCATGCTCAGAGAAAACCATCGGTCAATCACCAAAGCCTCTGCCAGCACACCAACGCCAAGTGCTGCCAGCAACCACACTGCCTTGGTCGCCTGCATCAGTTTCCAAGTACCAGTGCCGCGGAAATCAAAAAAGCAAGGACGCCCGCACCAATAACCATATTTTGCCGAAATTTCATATCGAACACCCTATTGTTTAACCGGCATCAGGCTGTTGTTCAGGGGCGGCCTTGAAAAAGGCAGACAGCGTCAGACAATGATCGGCTTTGGCAACCAGATTGGGAAATTGTGTCAGATCACACTCGAACCGTCGCGCATTATGCAATTGCGGGACCAGAAAAATATCTGCAACAGTCGGCCTGTCACCGAAACAAAATGGCCCTGGCTGATCCGAAATCAGCTTCTCAAGAACCTTAAAACCTTCGGCGATCCAATGATGATACCAGACATTGCGTGCTGGTTCGTTCATTTTGAGTTCTCTGGCCAAATGTCGCAACACGCGCATATTGTTTAGCGGATGAATTTCCGAGGCAATGTAAAGGGCAAAGCTCATGACCTGTGCGCGCGCCATCGGATCTTCCGGATATAACGGCGGTTCAGGATAGGTGCGATCCAGATAATCGATTATGGCAAAAGACTGAGCAATCATATGTCCGTCCACTTCCAAAGCCGGAATCAGCCCCTGTGGATTCATCGCCAGGAATTCAGGTGTCTGGTGGGCATTGGACATCAACGGAATCGATACGTGTTCGTAGGACACACTTTTCAGATTAAGGGCAATGCGGGCACGATAGCCTGCGGAATTTCGGAAGTGATTATAGAGCTTTATAGACATTTCCACCCCGAACCCATTTGTACCATCAGATTCATTCCAACCGTAACCCAACCGCACCGCGAAAATCGGTATTTGTTGTTATAGCACCGCGCAGGTCTGCACCATTGAATATGCAGTCGATCATAACCGCATCCTTCAGGTTTGCACCGCGCAGATCGGCGCTGTCAAACCGTGCCTCGGTCAAAACAGCACCTTCAAAATTGGTTCCACGGCAATCGCTGGCGGTCAGATTGG
>CAISDR010000429.1 GCA_903884125.1 uncultured bacterium | reverse complement strand
TGATCACCCTGTTCGCGCCAGCGACGTGCCAGCGCCAGTTCATGATCGGCTTCCAGCAAAGCCATTTTCATAGCGGTTTTTACATAGGTGCGATCTGCGCGCATGGCCAGATTGGTGTCGGAAAGCGCCATCATCCATCTCCACCGGCTTCAAGTGATGCCTGATCTGGATTACGCGGACACGGCAAGGATGGATCAGCAGGCATGAACTCAAATTCTATTGCGGCCAATATGCCGCACCAGACATGCACAAAAAACCCGGAGCGTCTGGCCCCGGGTTTTTTTGAACACCAGAAAAAAGTGGAACCGATCAGGCTGCTTTCTTCAGGGCAGTTTCAACCCGTTTGATCGCAGCGGCTTCGTCGATTTTTTCAACCGCAGCCAGTTCGCGTGCCAGACGGTCAAGTGCTGCTTCATATAACTGGCGCTCGGAATAGGATTGTTCCGGCTGACCGGCGGCACGATGCAGATCGCGCACCACTTCAGCAATGGATACCAGATCACCGGAATTGATCTTGGCTTCATATTCCTGGGCGCGGCGTGACCACATGGTTCGTTTCACCCGCGCACGACCTTTCAACGTCTGCAGGGCATTGGCAACCACATCGGGGCTCGACAGCTTGCGCATGCCAACCGACTTTGCCTTGCCCAGCGGAACCCGCAGGGTCATTTTGTCTTTTTCGAAAGAGATCACATAAAGCTCGAGCTTGATCCCCGCAATTTCCTGATCTTCCAAGCCCATGATCCGACCGACACCGTGGGTTGGATACACCACATAGTCGTTAACGCCATATTCGTTCGGGGATTTTGTAATTTTCTTCGCCATGCTTGGATCTCTCGTTTGAAGGGGATGGGGCCGCGGGGCAATCGCGCGCTCGTGCCTGTCATTGTCCTTTCATGTGCCTTACTGCCACCTGAAACCCGATAGCAGCCGGTTGAACCAGTCTTCCAATTTTTGCCTTGTCAGCCCGATGATGTGGCATTGGCCACAATTGTCCCCAAGAGGTCACCGGGCCCGTCAGATCAGCCAAAACTTACCCGCAGCGCGCAAAATAGGGCGCGGTCCGGTAAAGGCGACCGACGGATTCTCAACAATTCAGGATTTGACCGGGCAAAACCGGCCAATGACCTTTCCCGAACTTGGGATTTTAACCCTGCTGCACCTTGAGCGGCGAGGGCACCCGAAAGGATCGGTTAAGACAGTGATAACCTATCTCAAAATCGGGCTAAAAGGAAGGCATAACCATCAATTGCGCCGCATCGCCGCATTTACCAAGGTAAATTGTTCACCAGGTGGTCACGAAACGGGCAAAAAACACTGAATCTTGTTGTTTGCGCCCGCGGGCCATTTCCATCAGCGTGCACTCTATTCCACAAGCTGTCGGTCACGGCACGTGCCAACCCCTTCAGCCTTCAGACGCCCGGGTCCAAAGGGGTTAGCAAACGGCCATTTCTTTTGCGCGGGCTTAGAATTACCGGCTGGCGGGCTTGGGACTGAAATGATCCTTGAACTTGTTTTCGACCCCGTCCCAGTCCTTGGCATCAGCCGGGGCCGCACCCTTTTTGGTGATGTTGGGCCAGCTTAGCGCATAGTCGCGGTTCAACTGTGCCCATTGCTCAATGGCGTTTTCCGTATCCGGCTTGATCGCATCGGCCGGGCATTCTGGTTCGCATACGCCGCAGTCAATGCATTCATCCGGGTGGATGACCAGCATGTTTTCGCCTTCATAAAAGCAATCGACCGGGCATACTTCCACGCAGTCCATGTATTTGCATTTGATGCAGGCCTCGGTCACTACATAAGTCATTTGTCTCTCCCAGCCCGGATTCGGGATGATTAGTCATAAAGTCTCTTAGCCGAGCCTTGGGGCCAAAGGCAAGATCATGATGCAATGATTTCATAAAGCTGTTGTGCTTCGGGTGCCGGGCCCCGGCGGTGGCCAAGGTCCCTGACCCGCACCACCCATACATCATTCCCCCGCATGAATGTCAGCACATCGCCCGGACGCAGGACCTGGGCAGGTTTGGTCACTATCTGACGGTTCAGTCTTATTTCCCCCTGGCCGATGGCGCTTGCGGCCTGGGTTCTGGATTTGAACAGGCGTGTAAACCAAAGCCACTGGTCAAGCCGTCTTGCTGCATCGTCTTCACCGGCTGCCATAATCAAGCCCTATCGTCTTTTGGGCTTTGGTGCTGTGCGCAGCGCTGCCAGCGCCGCAAAGGGGCCATCGGTGACACTGGCCGGATCTGCCATGGGAACAACTTCGACTGGCTTGGCTAATGACGGCCCGGGCTGGATTCCATGACGTTGGGCCGCGCGGTCGTTACGATGCTGGGCCATCCGCATATGCCGGTCCGGCTTACGCCGCCACAAGGTAATATCCTGACCCGCCTCATCCTTGGCGGGGCGCGGGCGGAACCCCAGACCTTCCAGCACCTCGAATAATATTTCCTCGCTCACGCCCATCAACGCCATCATCTCCGCCGTCGCACCAAAGGGGCCGATTTCATCCAGCGCACGCGCGATCTGGGACACACGTTCCAGCATATCAATACGAATGGCCCGTTGGCCCATGGGTCTGAAACCCACGATCAAATAATATCCCGGCGGCAGAGTAGGATCGACTGGCACATTCACCAGCCCCGGTCCCGGCGGGGGCGGGGTTTCGACCAGTTCTGAAAAGACCGACCACAGAATAAGTTTCAACCGTGTTGCTGCGGGTTTCAGCAATGCGGGCACATGCACCGCACTTTCACCAAACACTACCCCCAGGCGGCGCAGTTCCGCCCGTCTTTGCGCATCCAGTGCGCGCAAGGTTTCGGATACTTCCATGTCCGAGCGCGGCAATATCCCCAACGTCTCCACAAGCTGGTAAGCGATACCACGGGCGAGGCCGGATAATCCGGGACCATGCACCAATGCCGGCAGCGGTCCCATCGTAGCGGTAATTTTCCGGTCGATCATTTCCTGCAATCGGCCTTCGATGCGCAACCTGTCACGCGCATCCAGCAGGTCATCACCCATGACCTCCACCCTTGGCCGCAGAATACTGGCACCTTTGGCCAGCCGCGCAATCGGCGTGCCACCATAAATGATCCGGCCATGGGCGTTGAGTTCAAAGGCTGAATCCTCGGCACCCACCAGCGCCTGCGCCTTGACCGCTATCGCCCGGCGCATGGCAGGCAGGGCCGCCGCTTTCAATGCACGTGTCTGTGATGGGCCTGATTGCAGGGCGCGCGGGTCCGCTTCGAAATGAAAACCGTTCAGGCGTCCGACAAATTCCCCTTCGACCAGCACGTCACCTGATGAATCAATGCTTGCCTCGATATCGGCATGCTGTCGCAGACGGCGCATCAGGATTGATGTGCGCCGGTCTACAAAGCGCATGGTCAGGCGTTCGTGCAGGGCATCTGACAGTCTGTCCTCGACCGCCCGTGCGCGCGCCTGCCAGTGAAGCGCATCGGAAAGCCAGTGGGCGCGGTTGGAAATGAATGTCCATGTGCGCACATGGCTGAGCCTGTGGGCAAGTGAATCAATTTCGCCTTCCACGTCATCCAGCTTGGCCAGCGAGTCGCCGATCCAGTCAGTGGGGATCACGCCCTGCTCGCTGCTCAGGTGCTGGTACAGACGGGACAGAAGGCGGAAATGTTCTTCGGTCATCATGCGCACGAAATCAGGCACCTGGCACACATCCCATAACAGACGCAGATGCGCGCGATCCTTTGCGCTGCGGGCTACATCTTCATCCCGCGCCATGGCTTTGAGTGCCAGAATATCATCGGATTCCCGCGCCCGGCTCAGACCCACCCGCGGCGGCGGCATTTCCAGACTTTTGATCAGGTTGCCCAGGTTCGAAAAATCCAGATCGGAATTGCGCCACTGGATGGCCTTGACCGGTTCGAACTGATGGTTTTCGATCCGTTCAATTATATCGGTATCCATCGCTCCTGCATCGGCAGTTGCCCCAAACGTGCCATCGCGCATATGCCGGCCCGCGCGTCCGGCAATCTGGGCCAGTTCGTGCGGACGCAAGGGGCGATGTTGTGCGCCATCAAATTTACGCAGGCTGGCAAAGGCAACATGGTCAATATCCATGTTCAGCCCCATGCCGATGGCATCAGTTGCAACCAGAAAATCCACTTCGCCGGACTGATAAAGTGCGACCTGCGCGTTGCGGGTGCGCGGACTCAATGCGCCCATGACAACAGCGGCGCCCCCGCGCTGACGACGCACCAGTTCGGCCAGCGCATAAACCTCTTCGGCCGAAAAGGCGACAATGGCCGAGCGTCTTGGCAGACGCGACAGTTTCCGTGACCCGGCATAGGATAGTTCGGAAAAGCGCGGGCGGGTGACCACTTCTGCATGGGGCAGCAAAGTATGGATTGTTCCGCGCATGGTCTCCGACCCCAGGAACAATGTTTCAAAACGCCCGCGCGCATGTAACAGACGGTCGGTGAAAACATGTCCACGTTCGGGATCGGCGGCCAGCTGAATTTCATCCACCGCCAGAAAATCAGCCTCGATCCCACGCGGCATCGCCTCGACCGTGCAGACACGAAAACGTGCGTCCCTGGGCACGATGCGTTCTTCGCCCGTGATCAGGGCCACAACATCAGGCCCTTTTGCGGCAACGATGCGGTCGTACACCTCGCGCGCCAGAAGTCGCAGCGGCAGGCCGATGATGCCGGATGGCTGGGCCAGCATGCGTTCAATGGCATAATGGGTCTTGCCGGTATTGGTCGGTCCCAAAAGTGCCGTGACCTTGGACGTGTCATCAAAGGGGCGGGCATCACGCACTAGCCGACACTCCTTGGCGCTTGGGCCGGGCCTGAATCAGCACAGGTCCGGACCGGTTATTGTGCCCATACCATCCAGTCGGGGATGAAAAAAAGCAAGCACCGCCGGAAAGCCCAAATGCAGCAGAATCTACATCTGGTATTTCAAATCCATGAAATATCCATTCGTTGAATTGGACAATCAGGCCGTTAAATCAGAACGAATCACTGACGAATCAGGATCGAATCACCGTGAACATCGCTGATGTCGTAGATTGAATATTTATAAAGCCCCAGATTTCGTGTCGGCAATATTTTGCCGGGTACCAACGAGAAAATTGTCAAAATACTAATTATTGGTGAACGGTCATTTCATGGTGAAATTTCCGCGTCACAAATCCTCAGGGCAATGTCCGGTAGGGGCAATAGGGGCAGCGGTCGGCGGGATAGACTGTCAGTTCCCGACACACGGCCTCTACTTCCTGTTTATAGGTCTGGGTGCCGGTGGCCTTGTCCAGGCATTCGTCCATATAGGCCTGCTGACACAGTGTGTCGCCCTGTGGGCTGTTGGTGCCCCCGGCATAGGCGGCGATGCACTGCTTGGCCTTGGCAACTGCCGGGTCAGTGCTGACAGGCGTGGTTACGGTGGTGCACCCTTTCATACCGCATTTCAGCGCGTCCAGGAATGAACTGGTCTTGCCGCCATAGGTGATGGCACCGGTTTTGGTATCCCATGCATAGCCCAGATAATTGACGGTGGAGCCGGATTTATTTGTGCCGAGCACTTCAATGTTTTTCAGTTCGGCAATCTGCTGGGCGACGGTTTTGAACTCAGCTTCGAAATCAGGTCCGCGCCGTGCCTTGTATAGCTGGGCCAGCGAGTCGCTGGCGAAATCAAAGCGGACCAGCGGAATTTTTGATCCATCCGGCAAGGTCATCTGCGCGTGTTTGGTATCGCTGAATGCGATGGCAATCGCCCCTGCATTGGCGTTGGAAATGCTAGGTGCGCGATAGGGTGCGCCCTGAAACTGGCCACCGGCAAATTGCTGCCAGACACCCTGATAAGTTTTGACATCCACCATTGCCGTCGGACCGGATGTGTACCAGACAGGATTGCCTTTCGCGTCGTACATGTAGCCAGCCAGGAACAGCACACCATTTTGAATTTCAATGCCAAAGCCGCGCCCGCCCTGATCCGGATTCCACCACCATCCGGCCTCGGGCGTATTGGCCGGTGGGTCCGCCAGAAGTGCTGTGCCGGGGGCAAAACGAAAGCGCTGCACCGTCGTTGTGGTGCCACCCCAGGTCAGCTGCATTGGCGTGGTTGCATCAACATGCAGGCTGCCCATGGACTGATTTTGCGAAGGTGGTTTGTAAGCACCGGTCAGCGTCTGTCCACCGGAAAAGGCAACAAACGGGCCATTGAAAATGCCGTTATAGATCGGCCCGGGACCGGCCGCATACCACACGGGTGCACCTGATTTATCGTATAGAAAGCCACCCAGAAACAGATTGGCTCCCTGTTGCTCGACCATATAGCCACGGCCACCTTCATAGGGATTCCAGTACCAGCCGCTATCAACCTGCTGGGCGGAGTTCGCGCTGTTCGAATAGAGGCTGGAATCTGACAGGACCGGCGATGCGCGCACCGCGGTCCAGTAACCGAATACGCCTGAAACCTGATTGCCCAAAAATCCCATGCCCACGACACCGCCGTCTGGTGTGGGATACAGCCGACCGCCAAGAACAATCGGATTCTGGGTGTTCAGCGGAAAGGTAAAGGCCACCGAATTATCGATGAGCGAAATTGTGGTGGGCGTCGGACAGGTGCTGCCTATTTTGCAAATCACGGCCGACTGGTCCTGAAGAAAGGTGGACCGGGTGACGTTGAATGTGAAGCTCGCACCACTGCGCCCGGTGGCGCCAGAGCCGAATACATGGGCGGTCACCGCATAGCCGCCATCCATCACATCAACGACTGACGGCGAAATGGTCGGAAGATTGGTCACCCGCCGCACATAGTGCAAATCCGCAATCAGAAAATTTCCGCCCGAATAGGAAACGGCCATGGGTGAGGCAAAGCCAATGCCAAGTCCATGACCATCAATACCAGCCCCCGTTGAATCAACGCCACCCCATCCGGCGATGGTGGTGACTGTGCCATCAGGTGAAATCTGACGCAGAAAATCCGAATCAATCACGTAAACAGCGCCGGTTTTCGGATTGCAGGTGATCGCGGCCAGATTGCCAAAGCGTGCCCCGTTGCCCTTGCCATCGACGAACGCAGCTTTGTCAAATGGCCTGATCGATGTGCGCGTACGCGGACCACCGGCCAGTGTCGATACCTGGGCGCCAATTATAGTGCGGCTGGCATCGGCTGATTGTGTCAGCGTGCGTGTGATTTTCCGGACATAGGCGCTGGCTGTGCTGCCTGCATATCCATCATCGGTGTCGATTACATAACTGACCCCGGCGGCACATTCATTGGCAATGCCGCGTGGCCCCAGAAAGCGCGCCACATCGCCAGTGCCATCCACATAGCCGCAACTGTTTGCACCAGCAGGACCCGCATATGAAATCATGTTCAGCCCGGCAGTGCCGGTATATTGAAACCGGCTGACCGAACAGGACTGCGGGATTGATCGGTCGGCCGAACCAAAAGCAATCAGGGGATCGGCAAGCGCATTTTCCGAAAGGCTGGCTTGCGGCAATTTGCCGGTTCCGGGGATGGCACCGAACCTGTTCTGGCCGAAACTGGCGAGCACCAATCCCGTTGATGGTGCATACGCCACGCGCAGGGTTGTCCAGGTGGTGTCGGGCGACGGATAGTTGCCATAGGCATTTACTTTTGTGAGACTGCTGCTGCCTGCATCAACGCCAAAAGTATCGTCAATCACGATGCCGGTATTCGTCAGGCCAAGGACCGTTTTGTAGAAATATGGCGAGCCGCCAAGCCCGTCAGTCGTCACATCCTGGGCCAGCGCCTGACAGGGGACAGCAAAAATAAAAATAAAGTACAAAATTCCGGACTGGCCATTTCTGAATAAACGAAAAATGTATTCGCCAAAAATTCTGCCCGCATCCTTTGGCGTTTCATAATGCATCTATATTTTCCTGGGTCTGAACAATTTTGAATACCAAGGTCCGGATAATTTTAGAAATATCAGCAATGATATGCAGAATCATCACAAATTTATTTTTCCACTGCTGAAATAAATCAGAGATTTTTTATTTCCGTACTGAAAGTAGGTGCTCTGGATAAGGCAGGTCATAGCCGCGATCGCACATAGGTCGATGCCCGGATGATGTGGTGACACAGAATTCATCTGGTTCAGTCAAGGAAACCATATCTGGTAGTGTGGCGAGAGCTGACCGCAATTTTTCGCCATGCAACAGGTTTCAAGTAAATTAGAACGAATCACTGACGAATCAGGATCGAATCACCATGAACATGGCCGATATCGTGGAGCAAATATTTGCGCCCCCAAGATTTCGTATCGGCAATATTTGCCTATAAAAGAAATCTCAGACCGGCAGACCATCCAGCAATTTTGGTTTTGCCCCCACATCGCCCATGGCATGGCGCATGAAAAGATTTTTCAGGGGCGCGATCTGCGCGACCAGTCCCAGTCCCATATCGCGCATCAGACGGACCGGGGCGAGGTCGGTTGAAAACAGACGTACCAGTCCGTCGGTTGCTGCCGCCAGCGTCACATTATCCGCCCGCCGCCAGCGTTCGTAAGTTTTCAGCAGATGCACATCGCCAAGGTCACGGCCAAGCCTGGCCCCTTCAATGAGCACCTGGGCCAGCGCGGCCACATCGCGCAGGCCCAGGTTGAATCCCTGACCAGCAATGGGGTGAATGGCATGGGCTGCATCGCCGATCAGGGCAAGCCGTGGCAGAACATAGCCACGCGCCAATTGCAGCCCCAATGGATAACACCAGCGCGGCCCAACGGGGGCAACCCTGCCCCAATGGGCACCAAAGCGCCGGGTCAGCTCATGGGCAAAATCCGCGTCCGGCAATTTCATGAACCGGGGTGCAAGATCGCCGGTTTCTGTCCATACAATCGATGACCGGTTTCCAACCATCGGCAGGATCGCAAACGGTCCGGACGGCAGGAACAATTCATGCGCCATGCCATGATGGGGCATTTCATGTTCAACTGTGGTGACAATTGCACTTTGTTTATAGTTCCAGCCGATGGTGCGAATACCCGCCGCCTTGCGCAGGGGGGATTGTTTGCCATCAGCGGCAATAACCAGTTCGGCCTGGATGGGTGGCTGATCCCTGATCATCACCGCAACGGATGCCGCGCCCTGATCAATGCCCGTGACACTGGCCGGTGCCATGATTTTTATATGTGGCAGTTGCTGCGTAGCTTCTATCAGTGCCTGACGCATATGGCGGTTTTCGATCAGATGCCCCAGCGGTTCAACCGGCTGACCATCTATATTGAGCGCCCGCGGATCGAAATGAAGGGTCATGGGCGAGGGAGCTTCGCCCGGCCTGCCATCAGAGACCAGAATGTCGTTGATCGGCTGGGCATGTGGCGCAAGGTCATCCCACAGACCAAGCGCCCTGAACAGCCGGACTGAAGACGCGGAAATCGCTGATACCCGGCCATCAAATTCAGGTGCGGTTGTTATATCAAACGGCACCGCCTCAACCACGACCACATCAAGCCGCTCGGCCGCCAGCGCTATGGCCAGCGTCATGCCGACCAGACCGCCACCGGCAATCACAATCGGTGCGTGGCGGCTGGTGGGGATTTCAGTCTCTGTGGTCTGTGTCATGACCTGCGCTTTGTCTGTTAGCCGGATCAGGCATCCAGCGTTTTGAAAAACATCACTCGCGTCTCGCCATAGTCCCGGCTCTGGACCGGTTCAATGCCGGCTATGGCAGGGATGACGGCGCTTGGTTCCATTTCGGCTATGATCACGGCACCTGGTGCAATCCAGCCACCCGCCATGGCCCCTTCCAGTGCAGGCGCAATAAGATCGCGGCCATAAGGCGGGTCCAGAAAGACCAGGTCGAACGGACCGCCTGCCTGATTGCCCGCAGGGATCGGCCCCAGATCGGTAGCATCCCGACGCATGATGCGCGTGACCCCGGTGGCCTGCAAGGCATCGATATTGCGGCGGATCAGCGCGCGGCTTTCGGGATGATCATCCACAAAGGCAACATTCAGCGCACCGCGTGATAATGCCTCCAGTCCCAGCGCACCGGTGCCTGCGAACAGGTCCAGCACGCGCGCGCCAATGGGCAATGCCGGACCCACCCGGCCAAAATCGCCATGGCCCAGAATATTGAACACGGACTCGCGCACCCGGTCGCCGGTCGGACGCACGCGCTGGTCAACCGGCGTTGCCAATTGCTTGCCGCGAAAACGTCCGGCAATGATCCGCAAAGCCTAGCTTTCCAAAAGACGACGGGCGATCACCTGCGCCTGAATTTCGGCAGCGCCTTCAAAGATGTTCAGGATGCGCGCATCGCATAATACCCGGCTGACCGGATATTCCAGCGCGAAACCATTGCCACCATGAATTTGCAGCGCATTGTCGGCGGCAGCCCAGGCAACACGTGCACCCAGCAACTTTGCCATGCCCGCTTCAAGGTCGCAGCGGCGTCCGGCATCTTTTTCGCGGGCAGCAAAAAATGTGATCTGGCGGGCGATCATCACTTCGACCACCATCATGGCGATCTTCGAAAACACGCGGGGAAACTCATAGATTGGGCGGCTGAACTGAACGCGCTCGCGGGCATATTTCAGGCCCAGATCCAAAGCACTTTGCGCCACACCCACCGCACGCGCTGCGGTCTGGATGCGCGCACTTTCAAATGTCGCCATTAATTGCTTGAACCCCTGGCCTTCTTTCTGGCCCAGCAGATTTGCATGGCTGACTCTGAAACCGTCAAAGCCGATTTCATATTCCTTCATGCCGCGATAGCCGAGAACCTCGATCTCGCCACCGGTCATGCCCTCGGCCGGGAAGGGGTTGGTGGCATCACCGCGTGGCTTTTCCGCCAGGAACATGGACAGGCCCTTATATCCCGGCGCATTGGGATCAGTGCGCACCAGCAGGGTCATCACATCGGCACGCGCTGCGTGTGTGATCCAGGTTTTGTTACCGGTAACCGACCAGTGATCGCCCTCGCGCACGGCACGGGTACGCAATGATGCCAGATCAGACCCGGTATTTGGTTCTGTGAAAACAGCGGTCGGCAGAATTTCGCCCGATGCGATCTTGGGCAGCCAGTGCGCCTTCTGATCGTCGGTGCCGCCGGTCATGATCAGTTCAGCGGCGATTTCCGACCGCGTGCCCAATGATCCAACCCCGATATAGGCGCGTGATAATTCTTCGGACACCACGCACATGGCAACCTTGCCCAGACCATGACCACCCAGATTTTCGGGAATGGTCAGACCGAACACACCAAGTTCAGCCATTTCCTCGATGACCGACAGCGGGATCAGCTGATCTTTCAGGTGCCATTCATGGGCAAAGGGTAAAACCCTGGCCTCCGCGAATTTACGGAACGTGTCACGCACCATGGTCAGGGTTTCGTCCAGGCCCATATTGCCGAAATGGGCCGCTGCCCCGCCGTCGGCGACCAGCGCCGCCAGTTCGGCACGCGCGTTGGGCGTGTTGCCGCCAGCGATCATGCTTCGCACATGTGCAGTCAAAAACGCATCAACGTCAGACTGGGTCAGGCCAAGATCGCGCGGGCGGACGATTTCAAGCTGACTCATGGGCACGCCACTTGCCAGCTGATCCAGATATTCGCCAAAACCGATCTGCACAATCAGCTGTTCGATGCGGCCAAACTGCCCTTCTGCAGCCAGTCGGTCAGCCCATGCCGATAGTTCCTCCAGCGCCATGCCATAGGTTGCAATCCATGCCAGACCATGGGCAGCACCCTGATCCTGTTCGATGGCATCTGCCGAAACCGCACCATTTTTTGAAACGCGCTGGCGCACCGCATTGGTGGCTGCGGTTACAAGTGCCTTGATGGCAGGCAGGCAACTACGCGCCAATGCCGCCGGATCAGCAATTGCAGTTCCATCATCATGGCCTGATTGGGGCCGAAGCTGCGCAGCACTCATAATACCCGTCCAAAGAAAAGGCCCGTATGCAAGGCCGGAAATGCGTGAAAAGCACCAGCCATAATACGGGCAGATTCCCTGTTCGGATCAACCGTCCTGACTAGCGCGTGGGAACTGGTACATCGCCCCGGTAATCGTAAAAACCGCGACGTGCCTTGCGGCCCAGCCATCCGGCTTCCACATATTTCACCAGAAGCGGGCAGGGCCGATATTTGGAATCGGCCAGTCCTTCATACAGCACATGCATGATCGACAGGCAGGTATCCAGACCGATGAAATCCGCCAGTTGCAGCGGCCCCATGGGATGATTGGCACCAAGGCGCATGGCTGTATCAATCGCCTCGACCGAGCCCACACCTTCATAAAGCGTGTAGACCGCTTCATTGATCATCGGCAGCAGAATGCGGTTGACGATGAACGCAGGGAAATCTTCGGAATTGGCGGTGGTCTTGCCCAGCTTCAGTGCGAATTCGCGAACTGTTGTGAATGTTTCTTCATCCGTTGCGATACCGCGGATAAGTTCCACCAGTGCCATCACCGGCACCGGGTTCATGAAATGCAGTCCCATAAACCGTTCCGGCCGGTCCGTGGAAGCGGCCAGCCGGGTAATCGATATGGAGGAAGTATTTGTGGCAATCAGGGCATCATCACGCAGATGCGGACAAAGCTCGACAAAAATGCGGCGTTTGATTTCCTCATTCTCGGTCGCGGCTTCAATCGCCAGATCAACGCTGGCCAGCCCTTCAAGGCTGTCGACAGGATGAATGCGGCCGACGGCGGTCTGCATGGTCTCTTCCGAGATTTTTCCACGCACCACCTGCCGGCTCATATTGGCGCGTATGCCATCGATAGCCAGCGGCAGTTTCGACTTGTCCGCATCCATCAACACCACATCATAGCCCGACAGCGAACAGACATGGGCGATGCCCGTGCCCATCTGGCCTGCGCCGATGACGCCTATTTTGGAAAGCTGCATTGCTGCCACTGCCTCCCGTCCTGCTCGATCAGCGCGGAAGGTTCGCAATTTCGGCCTCCAATTCTGGAACGGCCTTGAACAGGTCCGCTACCAGGCCGAAATCTGCCACTTGGAATATCGGGGCTTCTTCATCCTTGTTGATCGCAACGATCACCTTGGAATCCTTCATACCTGCCAGATGCTGGATGGCACCGGAAATCCCGACTGCGATATAAAGCTCGGGGGCCACGACCTTGCCGGTCTGGCCCACCTGATAATCATTGGGCACAAAGCCCGCATCAACCGCTGCGCGGCTGGCACCGACAGCAGCCCCCAGCAGGTCGGCCACTTTTTCCAGCATGTGGAAATTATCCCCCGACTGCATGCCGCGACCACCGGAAATGATGATCTTGGCACTGGTCAGTTCGGGGCGGGCAGATTTCTGCAATTCGGCACCGACAAAGGTCGAAAGACCCGGATCGCTGGCAGCGGCTGTATCCACGATCGCGGCTGACCCGCCGCCACCGGCGGCCTTGAACGCTGTGGTGCGCACCGTGATG
>CAISDR010000428.1 GCA_903884125.1 uncultured bacterium | reverse complement strand
CATATTATCGTTCTATCCATTTAAGGGTCGCGATGATTTTTCCGCCATCAAACAATGACGAATATCAAGGTGCCCCGGCGTCGGTTCTTTTCCTGGGCTTTACAGCGATTATAACGATTGCTCCCGCACTTATTCACTATGGATTGCCTGATGGTGGGGCAGGGGTGATTGCGGGGATAGATCTGTCGGTCAATGCGCCGATCATTTTCGCAGCCTTTGCATGGATGGGGGCGACGCAACTGGCTTATGGCCTTTTGCTGCTTGCCGTTGCCCTGCGTTATCGCCCACTGACAGCGATGTGCCTGTCAGCGGAACTGATACATCGGTTGATGAATGTGGCAGCCGACTGGTGGCTTAAATCCACGGGCACCGGCCACCACCCACCCGGACAATACGGTTCGCTGATCAGTGTACCGCTGTTGGTGATCTTCATCTGTTTGGCGATACGCCAGAAATCCGCTGTAGACCTATCCTAAAGCCGGTGGGTAAGAGTGATCGTTTTGCTGTTTGCCGGCAGGATGATGAAATCGCCGTCATGTCCGATGCGAATTGGGCCTTTGAATATATCTTGTGACTTGCCCAGAAATGGACCTTCCAGTGCGGATATCGGCAGGGCTGGAACAATATGATACATTAATAAATAGGCTACCCCCGCATCACGCGCCTGTTCAGCGGCTTCTTCGGGACTGGTGTGATAGTTCGGAATATCATTCATTATGTGGGCCAGACCATCGCGACCGGCAGCTTTCGCGGCGTTCGATATTCTCTGCACCATGTCGGGTGCCAGCGCCTCGTGCGCCAACAGGTCGGCACCTTTTGCGGCAGCAAATACGCTGGGTGTTTTGCGCGTATCGCCGCTTAAGACAATTTTGCGCCCCTTGTATTCGAATATATATCCAACAGCGGGCTCGATGGGATGATGATCCACGCCAAAGGCATGGACCGTCAGGCCATCTTGATCCAGCACCAGCGTCGGGACGTCGGGATCAAGCGTGAACGGGCGTGCTTCACCACCAAAGCCGCCTGGGTGAATGATATCGGGACCGTGATGGGCAATGCGATAGCCGCGATCAAGGGTGTATGCCTGATTAAATCCCTTGACCACTTCGTCAACACCGGGTGGTCCGTAAACCGGCATCGGGCTGGTGGCCCCGCCACCTGCCCAGCGCTGCAACATCAGCGGCCCGAGACTATCAATATGATCCGAGTGAAAATGGGTTAGAAACAGGGCTTCGACCTTGCCGATCGGCAAGCCCATACGGCCGATGTTTCTTGATCCGCCTTCACCAATATCCACGATATACATTTTGGTTCCGGCCACGATGACCACGCATGGGCCAGCGCGTTCCGGATCGGGCAATGGCGAACCTGCACCGCACAGGCCGATGCTAAGGCCATCAGGCAGTTCAGCAAGAACGTCCTGTGTCATCGCCTTTTTCAATGCACGATCATAAAACGCCAGCGCGATTTGTCCACGAAAGAAAAACGCGCCAATCGCCAAAGCGACCGCCACAACAAATAATGCAGCCAGAAATTTGCGCATCATGTTTCCAATTTTGTTTGATTATTGCTCAATAAAGGCATCAGCGGCTTATT
>CAISDR010000427.1 GCA_903884125.1 uncultured bacterium | reverse complement strand
TGCCATCCGTGCTGTGCTGCCGCTGCGACCGTCTTTGATCACGGTGCATGCGGCAGGTGGTGCGGCAATGATGCGGGCGGCGGCTGATGCGGCGGCGGCTGCCGGCGACGAACGTCCGGCACTGGTCGCCGTTACCGTCCTGACGTCGCTGGATGACAGCGATCTTTTTGCCATTGGTGTAACCGGCGATGTGGAAGAACAGGTAAGCCGGCTGGCGCAATTGGCGATGGATTCCCACATGGATGGCATCGTATGCGGCGCGTCGGAAATATCCTTTGTTCGCGCGGCCATCGGGCCTGAACCTATTTTGGTAGTGCCCGGCCTACGCCCGGCGGGCGGGGCAATTGGGGACCAAAAGCGGGTCATGACACCGGCCGAGGCATTTGATCGGGGCGCTGACGTGCTGGTCGTGGGCAGGCCGATTACCCAGGCGCTGGATCCCCAGGGCGCTGCACGCGATATTCTGCTGAGCCTGGGCGATCTGGGCTAGCAATTGGCAATCGACGTCAAAATCTGTGGTATCCGCGATGAGGCGGCACTGGCGCGGGCCATTGCCGAAAAAGCCCGTTTTGTCGGGTTTGTCTTTCACGAGCCTTCTCCAAGGAATATTGCAATAGAAGCAGCCATTAAGCTGAATGCCATAGCAAAAAGCCGGGTCGAAACGGTTGGACTGTTTGTCGACCCGACCGACGATGAATTGGATGCGGTGCTGAGCCAGGTGGATATGGATGTGCTACAGCTTCACGGAGCGGAATCTGCGGCGCGGGTTGCCCATATCAATAGCCGGTATGGTCGAAGGATAATCAAGGCATTAGGTGTGCGCACAGCATTGGATATCGACGCTGCGGTTCAGTTCAAGGATATTGCCCACATGATCTTGTTCGACGCGAAGCCTGAGGACAGGGCCGATCTGCCAGGCGGCAATGGTGTGGCGTTTGAATGGGAACTGTGCCGAAACTTTCCGGTGACCTATCAGTGGATGCTTTCAGGCGGCCTTGATCCCGCAAATGTTGCAGCGGCCATCCGGATTTCCGGTGCCAGGGCGGTTGATGTATCCTCCGGGGTTGAAAGCCAGCGCGGCATAAAGGACCCCGATCTGATTTCAGCCTTTATCCGGGCCGCACATTCAGCCATTAAGGTGGAACAGGGTGAAGATCGTTAGGGGTGGCCTCCACCCATGCACTTGTAAGGGGATGTATTCGTGACGCAAGCAACCGCCGCCACACGGCCAAACTCATATAGGGCGGGTCCAGATGACCGGGGCTTTTTTGGATCCTTTGGCGGGCGGTTTGTTGCCGAAACGTTGATGCCCAATGTGCTGGCACTTGAAGCTGCTTATGCGAAAGCCCGACAGGACCCGGCGTTCATTGCCGAGCTGGACTATCTGCTCGAACATTATGTGGGACGACCAAGTCCGCTTTATTATGCAGAGCGGCTGACCGAACATTTCGGTGGTGCAAAAATCTATCTAAAGCGCGACGAGCTTAATCATACGGGCGCGCATAAAATAAATAACTGTATCGGCCAGATTCTTCTGGCAATGCGCATGGGTAAAACCCGGATCATCGCCGAAACCGGCGCAGGACAACATGGTGTGGCCACTGCGACCGTAGCTGCCCGTTTTGGCCTGCCCTGCGTGATTTATATGGGCGAGGTCGATATGGCCCGTCAAAAGCCCAATGTCTTTCGGATGCGCCTGCTGGGGGCAGAGGTAAGGCCGGTGGTGTCCGGGTCACGCACCCTGAAGGATGCGATGAACGAAGCGATACGCGACTGGGTGTCAAATCCGGAAGACACATTTTACATCATTGGCTCGGTTGCTGGCATGCATCCCTATCCGATGCTCGTGCGCGATTTTCAATCGGTGATTGGCCGTGAGGCGCGGGCTCAGATTCTAAGCCGTGAAGGGCGTTTGCCCGATACGCTTGTGGCCTGTGTCGGCGGTGGGTCAAATGCCATGGGCCTTTTCCATCCATTTCTGGACGATCCCGATGTGCGGATTCATGCAGTTGAAGCCGCAGGCGACGGCATTGATACAGACCGGCATGCGGCAGCGATTGCGCGCGGGACGCCAGGTGTTTTCCATGGCGCACGGTCTTACCTGCTTCAGGATAGTGATGGTCAGGTGATCGAGGCACATTCAATTTCAGCGGGTCTGGATTATCCCGGAATCGGTCCGGAACATTCCTGGCTACATGAAGTAGGACGCGTGGATTTTCATACGGCAACTGATTTAGAAGCACTTGCCGCCTTCCAGCTTCTTGCAAAGCTCGAAGGTATTCTGCCAGCTCTTGAGCCATCTCACGCGCTGCATCATGTGGGTCGGATTGCACCAACATTGCCGAAAGATCATCTGATCATCGCAAACCTGTGCGGTCGCGGCGACAAGGATATTTTTGCGGTGGCCGAGCGTCTTGGGCAGGAGATCCTGTGATGTCCAACGACCTACGCGACGACGGGCGCATTTCCAAATGTTTTGAGGCGCTGAAGGCAAAGGGTCGCGCCGGACTTGTTACA
This sequence comes from uncultured bacterium, assembly GCA_903884125.1. GTDB lineage: Bacteria > Pseudomonadota > Alphaproteobacteria > CAISDR01 > CAISDR01 > CAISDR01. The sequence goes on along the minus strand of CAISDR010000427.1, from coordinate 1,137 downwards.
TTTGTCACCGCTGGTGATCCGAACCCAGCGGCAAGTCTGGCCATTTTGAAAGGATTGCCGGACGCCGGAGCCGATATCATCGAACTGGGCATGCCCTTTTCTGATCCGATGGCGGATGGTCCGGCCATTCAAGCGTCATCCCTGCGCGCGCTTCATTCAGGTGGATCGATGAAGACAACGCTGGGGCTTGTTGCAGCCTTTCGGCGTGAAAATGCGCATACGCCCATTGTCCTGTTTGGGTATTACAATCCGATATTTCATTATGGCGTTGAGCGCTTTTTGAAAGATGCCCGCGAGGCTGGTGCTGATGCCTTGCTGATTGTTGATCTGCCGCCGGAAGAAGACCGCGAATTGCGCGATCCGGCCCATCTTGCAGGGTTTGATTTCATTCGACTTGTTACGCCAACCACGGATGATGAACGGATCGGACGTGTACTCGAAGGCGCTTCGGGTTTTGTGTATTATGTTTCCATTGCAGGAATTACCGGCACCCGTGCGCCGGACCTTGCGACGGTCCGGGCCAATCTGGACCGCATTCGCGCAAAGTCCGGTTTGCCACTGGCGGTAGGTTTTGGCATTCGCGAACCCGCTCAGGCAAAGGCCATAGCTGAACTGGCAGATGCGGTGGTGGTCGGTTCTGCGCTGGTCGAAGAGGTCGGGCGTCATCAAGGCGCATCGGCAGAAAAAATTGCGTCAGCTGTCTGTGATCTGGTGCGCGCATTGGCCCAGGGCATTGCCCAGGCACGAACCTGAGGGCATACGGGTCGGGAGTATATTAAATGAACTGGATTACAAATTTCGTTCGTCCGAAAATCCGGGCTGTGTTGCAGCGTCGCGAAACGCCGGACGATCTGTGGACAAAATGCCCTTCATGCGGGCAGATGATCTTCCAAAAAGATCTGATTGCTGCACAGCAGGTTTGCCCGCACTGCGACCACCATATGAAGATTGGTGCCAAGGAGCGGTTCGAGGCAACATTTGATGGCGCATATGAGGAAATTCCGATTCAGGCTGTGCCGGTTGATCCGCTGAAATTTCGTGATGAAAAGCGCTATACGGACCGGATCAAGGAAGCGCGGGCAAAAACCGGTCAGGAAGATTCAATTCGGGTTGCAGTGGGCACGCTGGACCGTGTGC
>CAISDR010000426.1 GCA_903884125.1 uncultured bacterium | reverse complement strand
CTGGGCCATTATAAAATCCTGCGGCACCATTTTTCTGAATCTGCTTCAGCGTCCATGCCAGATCCGGGTTAGTAAACCGTTCACCGGGTTTGTAAGTCGAGCCGTCTGTTTTGAAATAAAGAGCACCGGCCCCCGGATCTTTGGCCATTTGACTCTGACGTTCGGCCAGTGCCAGCGCTTCATCATCAGAAATAACAATACCCCTGGTGGCCAGATCAATTGCAGGCTGGACCAATCTGGTCCAGGGCAGATGGCCAAACCGGCGGTGCGCATCGTAAAATCCTGCGACTGTTCCAGGAATCGCAACACCTTTTGCTGTCATGGACAGCTCATAGGATAGCTTGCCATTCTCGCCGACCAAAAGGTCAGGCGTAATGGCCTGCGGTGCTTCGCCGTAGTATTCAATCGCAAAAGTATGATTGTCCGAAGCGCGGTGATACAGCATGTAACCACCACCACCGATGTTCCCAGCGCGTGGCAGCGTCATGGTCTCGGCAAAGCCAACTGCAATGGCTGCATCCATTGCGTTGCCGCCGGCGCGCAATACCTCCGCGCCGATTGCAGCTGCGTGTTTGCTCTGGGCAACCACCATGCCGCCACGGCCAATTGTCGGATGATGAATGGATCGATAGCCAACCAGGTCGCCGCCGGTTAAGGTCGGAGCCTGGTCAGGTGCCTCCTGGGCGAAAGATTGGGTGGCTGAGAACGCGATCGCCAGTCCGGCAAGCCATGCCGATGTCAGACGACCCAGATATTTCGAGTTCCCCACGATACCCCCGCTGCAGCACTGAAGGCGAATTATCCCCAGTTCGCCCGATCTGAATTCGAAAACTTACGCCGTCTTACTTCTGGGCCGCAGCCTTTAACAAACTGACACAAAAAGTCTGCTTGAATTTCATACAGTAAATCAAGTGCATATTTTGATAAGTACGCTGCCAGCTATTGTGCAACTGGTTTAACCTGATGTGCGCGAAATCATGGTCGCTTTTTGAACCATTTCAGCAAATCGTAGATACTGTCCGGCCATGGGATTTGCCTTGCGCCAAATCATGCCAATTACCCGCTCGGGCTGCGGATCGTTTAGGTACTGAACGATGACATCTGTCCCGCGTGTTTCGAGATCCCGTGCCATTTCAGGAATCAGGGTCACGCCCTGACCAGCTGCCGCCATGCGTACCAATGTTGATAGCGACTGCGCGTCAAAAGCATGGCGTCCGGCATTTGCGCCAATGCCGCAATAGGACAGCGCCTGCGCCCTGAAGCAATGGCCATCATCCAGCAATAAAAGCGGCATGTTTTTTAATGTCTCTGGCGCTGGAATTGGCGCATTGGCCTGTGATTTTGACCGCACGAGCAGAAATGTCTCCCGAAGGATCGTCACACTCGCCAATAAATCATCATCGATTGGCAATGCCATGATGGCCGCATCGATTTTGCCACCTTCCAGTTCTTCAACCAGTTTTGCTGTAACAGCCTCACGCAAAAGAATATCAAGTCTTGGGAAATCCTCGTGTGCTTTCTCAATCAGGGCGGGAAACAGATAGGGCGCAATTGTCGGTATCATGCCCAGTCGAAAGCGGCCGACCAGATTGCCCTGGGCGGCACGGGCCAGGGAATCCAGATCGTCAATTGCCTTTAATATGGCGTCAATTGCCCCGACGGCTCGTTCGCCAAAAGCGGTTAGCCGGGTCTGACGCCCAAATCGTTCGATCAGGTTGATGCCCAAAGACTGCTCCAGCTCTTTAATCTGCATTGAAAGTGCTGGCTGGGATATCGCGCATGCCTCTGCGGCGCGTCCGAAATGGAGGAAACGTGCTAGTGCGCTGAAATAGCGAAGTTGTCGAAGGCTCAAACGATCCATCAGATTTTCTTAACATAATTATAAAAAAAGGCAATTTTTCCTTATCAAATAAATCGCTTAATTTGGGTCAGAGATCACCGGCGGCCAGGCCGCAAATTTTGGAGTGCTGACAATGAGCAATGAAAGCAAGTGTCCGGTCATGCAAGGCGGCGCTACTCAGCAGGGCGGCGCAAATCCGGTCTGGTGGCCGAATACCCTGAACCTGGACATTCTTCACCAGCATGATGTCAAAGCCAACCCGCTGGACGCTAATTTCGATTATCGACAGGCTGTGAGGTCGCTTGATGTAGCGGCCCTTAAAAAAGACCTTCACGACCTGATGACTGACTCACAGTCCTGGTGGCCGGCCGATTGGGGTCATTATGGCGGTTTGATGATCCGCATGGCATGGCATGCAGCTGGCACCTATCGCATTGCCGATGGACGTGGTGGTGCTGGCACCGGTAACCAGCGGTTTGCGCCACTCAATTCCTGGCCCGACAATGCCAATCTGGACAAGGCGCGGCGGCTGTTGTGGCCTATCAAGAGGAAATACGGCAACAAGATCAGCTGGGCTGATCTGATCGTGCTGGCAGGTACAATTGCCTATGAAAGTATGGGCCTCAAGACCTTCGGCTTTGCCTTCGGCCGTGAAGATATCTGGCATCCAGAAAAGGATATTTATTGGGGGGCCGAAAAGGATTGGCTGGGTTCAACGCGCTATCCCGACGACAATCGTGACAGCCTGGAAAATCCGCTGGTGGCGGTTCAGATGGGGCTCATCTATGTAAATCCCCAGGGTGTCAACGGCGTACCAGACCCTTTGCGAACGGCCCAGGACATAAGGGTTACATTCAAGCGCATGGCGATGGACGATGAAGAAACGGTCGCTTTGACTGCAGGCGGCCACACGGTTGGCAAAGCGCATGGCAATGGCAAGGAAAGCGATCTGGGTCCTGCACCCGAAGGTGGCGAGATTGAGGATCAGGGCTTTGGCTGGTTGAACCGGTCTGGAGGCGGCATCGGGTCAAATGCCGTCACCAGTGGTCTTGAGGGCGCATGGACCACGCACCCAACCAAATGGGACAACGGCTACTTTCATATGCTTCTAACGTATGACTGGGAGCTCAAAAAAAGTCCGGCAGGCGCATTCCAGTGGGAACCAGTCGGTATCAAAACAGAAGACATGCCGGTAGATGCCGAAGACCCACAGGTCAGACGAAATCCAATTATGACTGATGCCGACATGGCCATGAAAATGGACCCGATCTATCGCAAAATTTCCGAGAATTTCTATCGCAACCAAGATTACTTTTCGGAAGTTTTCGCTCGTGCCTGGTTCAAACTGACTCATCGCGATCTGGGGCCAAAAACACGTTATATCGGCCCTGAAGTGCCCGGTGAGGACCTGATCTGGCAGGACCCGGTGCCATCGGGTCCAAGAAATTATGATATCGGCGCGGTAAAATCTGAAATCGCATCATCCGGTCTTAGCATTGCCGAAATGGTCGCCACCGCGTGGGACAGCGCACGCACCTTCCGCGGATCCGACAAGCGCGGTGGCGCCAATGGTGCACGAATCCGGCTGGCACCGCAGCGGAACTGGGCCGGCAACGAACCAGCGCGGTTGGCTAAAGTTTTGGGCGTGCTCGAACCCATAGCCAGGGCAGCCGGAGCCAGCATCGCCGATGTGATCGTGTTGGCCGGAAATGTCGGTATCGAAAAGGCTGGCAACGAGGCGGGCTTCGATATTGAAGTGCCGTTCGCACCGGGGCGGGGGGATGCCACCGATGCCCAGACCGATGCTGATTCATTCGCCGTTCTTGAACCGATCCATGATGGATTTCGCAATTATCTTGCCAGAGATTTTTCGGTGATGCCCGAGGAACTGTTGCTGGATCGAAGCCAGTTAATGGGGCTGACCGCCCCCGAAATGACTGTACTGGTTGGCGGTATGCGTGTTCTGAATGTCAATTACGGTGGCAGCAGTCATGGTGTATTCACCGATCGCCCGGGAACGCTGACAAATGACTTCTTTGTCAATCTGACCGATATGGCGCTTGAATGGATACCAACAGGCAAGAACAGCTACAACATCCGTGACCGCAAGTCCGGCCGTGTGAAGTTCACCGCAACGCGCGTTGATCTTGTGTTTGGTTCAAACTCGGTCCTGCGCGCATATGCCGAACTATATGCGCAGGACGACAGCAAAATCAAATTTATCAATGACTTTGTTACCGCCTGGACTAAGGTGATGAATTCAGATCGCTTTGATCTGATCTAGTTGCAGTGACGTGAATTTAGGGGCGGCAAACCAATTCGGTTTGCCGCCCGTTGCTTTCTAACCGCGTTCAAGTGCGACCGTCTGCCCCGCCTTTGTTGTGCCATGGGTTGCGGCCAATGCCATGTATATGGCTGGTACCACCAGCAAGGTGAAAAGCGTTCCAATGGCAACACCGCTTGCCAGCACAAGTCCCATATTAAAGCGTGATTCAGCACCGGCGCCGCCGGCCACCAGCAACGGGAATACGCCCAGAACCATTGCAGCTGTCGTCATAAGGATCGGTCGCAGTCGGATCGAGGCTGCTTCTTCAATCGCTGCCCGTTTGGAATGCCCCTGTTCCTGAAGCTTGTTAGCAAATTCGACAATCAGGATGCCGTGTTTGCTGATCAGTCCGATCAGCGTAACCAGTCCGACTTCAGTATAGATATTCAACGAGGCACCGCCGACCCCCATACAGATAAAGACCAAGGCACCGCAAATCGACATGGGAACACTGACCAGGATAATCAGTGGATCGCGAAAACTCTCAAACTGTGCAGATAACGCCAGATAGATGATGACCAGTGCAAAGAAGAACGTCAGCACCAAAGCACTTGATTCCTGAACAAACTGGCGCGCAGGTCCGGAATAATCGATGGAATATCCTTGTGGTAACTTTTCGCGTGCAAGGTCTTTCAGATAAGCCAAAGCCTCGCCCACCGTAACGCCGGGTACCGGAACCCCTGACAGGGTTGCAGCGTTGAGCTGTTGAAAATGGCTGATATTCTCCGGGACAACATGCTGCTCAACATGGGCAATTGTTGTAAGTGGTAGCATTTTTCCCGATGCAGCCCGGAAATACAGCCGATCCAGTTGGTCAACATTCAGGCGTGATTGCTGTTCTATCTGTGGAACAACCTTGTACGACCGACCATCAAGACTGAAATAGTTCACATAGCCGCCACCCAACAGAGGCGACAGCGCACCGCTGACATCCTTCATATTCATGCCAAGTGCCGCCACCCGCTCGCGGTCGATAATAATTTCCGATGATGGCTTGTCGATTTTGAGGTCCTTGTCGATAAAGATAAAGCGGCCCGATTTTACAACCGTTTGAAGAAAGTCATCGACCACGCCATTCATCTTCTGGAATGAATCTGTTGACTGGATCACAAACTGAACCGGCAATCCCTGCGCACCCGGCAAAGGCGGCGGCTGGAACGCCACCACACGGGCCGCAGCAATCCGGGTGAATTCCGATTGAATGATTGGCTGCAACATATTGGTGGTATTGCGCCTTTCGCCCCAGGGTTTCATCACCATGCCAGCAACAACCCGATCATTCCCATCGATCTGGAATACATGTTCCATCTCTGAATGCTCGGCATAGATTCGGTATACTTCGCGCTCGTTCATTTCGCGCTGATCCAACGTGGCATTCGGTGCTGAATTAATAAAGCCGATAATGATTCCCTGATCTTCCTGTGGTGCCAACTCGCTTTTGCAATAGGAATAAAGAAAATAGAGGCTGGATAACACAAGTGCGGCAAATACGATTGTGACCGGAATTGTATCCAGACTGTGGTGCAGCACGCGGTTATAGATATGCCGTACTTCTTCAAATCGGCGATCAATGAAATTGATAAAGGATTGTTCCCATCCTTTTGCATCCGGCCGGTGGGGTTTGAGAAGGCGCGAACACATCATGGGTGACAGTGTAAGTGCGATAACCGCCGATACGATCACAGCCCCCACCAATGTGAAGGCGAATTCGGTAAACAGTGCGCCAGTTAAACCGCCCATCAGGCCGATTGGCACATAGACGGCAACCAGAACCACCGTCATGGCTATAATCGGCCCGGTCAATTCCTGTGCCGCCTTTATCGCTGCCGGGATTGGTGCCATTCCTTCGTCAATATGCCGATTGACGCCTTCAACCACGATAATGGCATCATCGACAACCAGCCCGATTGCCAGCACAAGCGCAAGAAGCGTCAGCAGATTGATTGAGAAACCAAGTGCCAGCATGATTGGAAAAGCGCCGACCAGCGACAAGGGAATGGCGATGGTCGGAATCAGTACCGAACGTGGCGAGCCGAGGAACGCAAAGACCACGAGCGTGACAATGATCAAGGCTTCAATAAGTGTGGTTACGACTTCGCTGATCGAGGAATTTACAAAGGCGGTTGCGTCATAGGCGATTTTGGCATTGAGGCCGGTTGGCAATTCCGCTTCGATCTGTGGCCACGTCTCGCGCACTTTTTTGATTACATCCAGCAGATTGGCAGAAGGTGCCACCTTTATTGCGACATGGATAGCCGGTACGCCGTCAAATCCAGCCTGAGATTCATATTCTTCTGATCCAAGCGTGACGTTTGCCACATCTTCCAGCCGGACGAACGCCCCGTTGCTTTCTCGAATAATTAGCTTTCGGAAATCTTCGAGCGAGTGCAGGCCGGTCGAGGCGGTCAGATCGACCTGGACCATCCGGCCTTTGGTATTGCCGACAGCCGAAAGGTAATTGTTACTGGCCAGCGCCGCATAAACATCCGCAGCTGTCAGGCTGTAGGCTGTCAGCTTGTCCGGATCAAGCCAGGCACGTAGTGCGAACAGCTTCGCTCCCTGCAAATCCGCCTGCTGTATTCCGTCGATCGCCTGTAGTTTGGGCTGAACCACACGCACCAGATAGTCAGTAATTTTATTTGGTGGCAGGATCGTGCTGTTGAAACCGATATACATGCTGGCGATGGTCTGGCCGATGGCGACCGTAATTACCGGCTGCTGCGCTTCTGCCGGAAGCTGGTTGCGAACGGCATTGACCCTTGTTGTGATCTCGGTCAGGGCCTTGTTCGGGTCATAATTAAGCCGCAGATTGGCCTGAATGGTTGAATTGCCTTGCGTGCTGATTGAATTCATATAATCGATGCCGTTTGCCTGTGCGATTGAGGCTTCAAGCGGTGTCGTAATAAATCCGGCAACCAGCGCTGCGTCGGCCCCATAATAGGTCGTCGAAACGGTGACGACCGCGTTTTGCGTAAAGGGGTATTGAAGTATTGGCAGTTGGCCCGCAGTTCGTAATCCCAGAACAAGGATCAGCAGGCTGACAACGGTCGACAGAACAGGTCGGCGGATGAACAGTTCAGTGAAATTCATGATGTGCGCTCCGTCTTATTGGTCGCGCACGACAGGGGCCGGATCATTGGGCATGGCCACCGAATTATTAACAGTGACCGGCGATCCATTGCGCAATTTCAACGCACCTGCGACGACCACCTGCTCTCCGGTACCAAGACCGTCGAGGATTGCAACCTGGTCCCCGCGACGGTCGCCAGCCTTGATCAGTTTCTGGCGCGCGATCAATCTGGCGCTGCCATCTGCGGCTGGCGGGCCATTTTCGATCACATAAATCGTTTCGCCGAATGTGTTGAATGAAACCGCTGTTTGCGGAACTGTTACCAGGTGACGCGGTGCTCCGATCCTAAGGCTGCCTTTTGCATACATGCCTGGCAGCCATTTGCGACCTGGATTTTTTACCTCTGCGCGCACGGCAACGTTGCGCGTATCGGGATCAGCTTTGGCATCGATGGCGGCGATAGTGCCGGTTATTGTTTCACCGGGAAAGGCATCGGTCGTCAGATCAATTGCCTGGCCAATAGTGACGTTTGAAATTGACTGCTGGGGCAGGGTAAAGTCGAAGTACAAAGTATCCAGCGCCTGTAACGTTGTAACCTTGGTACCGGCTGCAATAACCTGGCCAATATCTACCCCCCTTATGCCCAGCCGGCCGGCAAAGGGCGCACGGATTGTCTTTTTCTCAATTAGTGCCTGTTGCTCTATCACCTGGGCGTCAGCCGCGCGCAAGCTGGCTTCTGCATTATCCAGTGCCGCCTGCGCAATGGTTCCGCTGTTGAGCAGTTTACGTTGCCGCTGGAGGGTAATCCGCGCCAGATCAGCCGTTGCCTTCAGCGCATTCAGCCGAGCCGCATCATCGTCCGACCGTAGGTGCAGCAGCACCGCGCCTTTTGCGATATCCTCGCCCGAATGAAAAGGGACGGCGGCAACCAGCCCTCCGACTTCCGGGGAAATATCGGTGCCATTTTCCGCGCGTAGTCCACCGACCACATGAATTGTAGGATACCAGTCCTCGGAGGTGGCGATCAGTGTTGCGACGGTTTGGGCTGGTTCGGATCGATTGGCGAAGAACCGTTGTATCATAACACCTTTAAAGATCTGAAAACCAAATATGCCGCCAAAGACCAGGCCAACGATTACCAACATAAGAATCATACGCCGGGTCATTCGCAAACTCCGTAAAAGGACGGTGGGGACCATAGCAGGAACAGGTGCTGACTACACCTATACGACGTCCTGACAGGGATTGGATGATTGTGTCCAACCAAATGCGACAAATCCGCATGGTATGGTTATGTAATAGCACACAGTGAGCGGTGGAAAACAGAACAAAAAGTGAATTTGCGTCAAGCACTATCCTGATTGGGGCCGGAATTTTCCATCAGGGTGTTGTCAGACCATCAATCTCAGACTTATCTGGCAGGCTGATCTGGCTGCCATGCCGTGTACAGCACAGGCTGGCTGCCTGAATTGCACGTTCCATAGCGTCTTGCGGGGTCATCGCGCGATCAATGCCAGCTGCAAAAACACCCACAAAGCAATCACCTGCCGCTGTTGTATCCGCTGCAATCACCTTTGGCGCGGGTTTATGGACGACCACTGCGTTATGTGCCATTTCGGCACCATTTGCGCCCAGGGTCCTTATTACGGTTATGCCAAGTGTCAGATGTATCGCCAGCGCGGTTGGCTCGGTCCCAATTCGTTCGGCAAGCCATGACGCTTCCGTTTCATTTAAGATCAGATAATGCAGCCGCCGCAGGGTGTCCACGCTGATATCGGACGCTGGTGCCAGGTTAAGTATTACCTGCACCCCGGCATCTGCTGCTCTATGAATCAACCGGCTGGTCTCAGACACGTCACATTCCATCTGCAACAGCAATATGGTTGAAGGTGCCAGCAAATCGATGCCCACATCGCTGGCCGTTGCTTGGTGATTGGCCCCAGGTGAAACGACAATCTGGTTTTGACCACTTTTTTCTTTG
>CAISDR010000425.1 GCA_903884125.1 uncultured bacterium | reverse complement strand
GGCTGGCTTTGATCGTCTGACCGGTTTCATAGACAAAGAACTCCATCCGGTCCAATTCCTGTAACAGGTCATTGGGGAATTCAATGTCGGCCTTGTCCACTTCATCGATCAGCAGCACAACACGTTCTTCATGGGTAAAGGCGTCCCATAATTTGCCGCGTTTGATGTAGTTGGAAATATCATGAACCTTGGCATCACCCAGCTGACCGTCACGCAAACGGCTGACGGCGTCATATTCATACAGACCCTGCTGAGCCTTGGTCGTTGACTTGATATGCCAGGTCATCAGCGGCCGACCCAGCGCCTTTGCCACTTCATGGGCCAGCACGGTCTTGCCGGTGCCGGGTTCGCCCTTGATCAGCAAAGGGCGTTCAAGCGTAATGGCTGCATTGACCGCCACCATCAGATCTTCGGTGGCAATGTAATTGTCGGTACCGGTGAATTTCATACCCTGGTGCATCCTGTGTCTTGGCCTTAGACAGGCCTTATTCAATCTGGTTTCACCCTGAAACTAGGGTGCAGATGCCCCCAAGATCAAGAGCCCTTCGCAACTGCCTTAAAATTCGACGTCCAGTTCGTCCAGCTCTTCTGGCTCGACCAGGGCGGCCGTGGTCCATTCGCGCACAGCTGGCAGATCCAGAATCAAATCGCGATAGCTGGCAAGTTGCGTATCCAGCTTTACATCATAGGTTTTAAACCTGGCGCAGACGGGCGCGTACATTACGTCCGCCGCCGTAATCTCGCCGAATAAATAAGGTCCCCCAGAGACTTCCAGGCACTCGCGCCAGATTTCAAGTATCCGGTCAATGTCCGCCTGCGCGCCTGCCCATATTTTGAACCCTTTGTGAGAGGCCTTGAGATTCATCGGCAAGGCCGCGCGCATATTGGCAAAACCCGAATGCATCTCGCCGCAAATGGAGCGACAATGGGCTCTTGCCTTTGGGTCTTTAGGCAACAAGCCTGATTTGGGATTTAATTCGCTAAGATATTCCATGATCGCCAAAGTATCCCAGACCTTAATGCCATTATGATTCAGGCATGGAACAAGAAAAGACGGCGATAACAGAAGTAATTCTGCCCTGGCCGAGGCATCGGTCATGGAGACCGCCGCTTCTTTAAAGTCAAGACCGGCCAGTTTACACAACAGCCATCCGCGCATGGACCAGGATGAGTAATTTTTACTACTTATTGTAAGTGTAGTTTTGGACATTATTCAAACCTCGTGCATCAACGGATGGTCTTTTAAGGCGATTTTACTCATAACTTTGATTTAGGACTGAACATCTTTCAACGAACCGGTTCGTCCATGGTCACGCGGTTTACCGCTTGCGCTTGGCAGCTTCGGCGCTGCAACATATCAGCGGACAAAATGAGATGAACTGCAAGCCTCAAGGTGAGGTTGTCCCGAAAGACCGGATGTGGGAATGATCTATAATCTTTATCAGGCCAACGCCGATTTCATGCGTTTCATACGCATCGCTGCCGGGCGTTCGGCCGTTGGTTTCAATTTTCTTCCCGATATTGCCAAAGACAATATGCCACTGCAGATCTATCGCGCGGGTCTGGAAATGCTTAGCCGTGCGGGGCTTAGTCATAAGCGCCCGGGTTTTGGAATTGACGGTGTCGAAGTCGGCAATCGAACTGTGCCGGTGGTCGAGGAAGCCGCGCACACAACACCATTTGGCACTCTGCTTCATTTCAGGAAAGAAATTGATGCGCCACAGCCACGGGTGCTGGTTGTAGCCCCGCTGTCCGGCCATTTTGCAACCTTGCTGAAGAATACCGTCGAAGTCCTGTTGCCGGACCATGACGTCTATATCACTGACTGGCATAACGCCCGTGACATCCCGCTGAGTGCCGGGCGATTTGGCATGGATGAATATATCGACCACGTTATCGCGTTTCTGGAAAAGATCGGGCCCGGCGGACATCTGCTGGCTGTATGCCAGCCCTGTGCCCATGCATTTGCGGCCGTGGCGGTCATGGCCCAGACCAATAACCCGGCGCAGCCGCGCACAATGACCCTGATGGCAGGACCGATTGACACCCGCGTCAATCCAACCAGTGTCAATGAACTGGCCACAAGCCATTCGATAGAGTGGTTTGAGAAAAACATGATCTCGAAAGTTGCCTATGGCCTTCCCGGCGCCGGGCGCAAGGTCTATCCGGGTTTTATGCAACTGACGGCATTCATTTCCATGAACCCGAACCGGCATGTCAAAGCCCATATCGACATGTTTGCCAATATGGTGCGTGGCGAAGCGGACAAGGCGAGCATTGCCAAAGATTTCTATGACGAATATTTCGCGGTGCTGGACCTGACCGCCGAATTCTATCTGGAAACCGTGCAGAAGGTTTTTCAGGAATATCATCTGCCGCGCGGGATTTTGGAATGGCATGGCCAGAAGGTTGACCCGGGCGCCATTCGCCGAACCGCCCTGCTGACG
>CAISDR010000424.1 GCA_903884125.1 uncultured bacterium | reverse complement strand
GGCGACCTCGTGCAGAAGTCGGAAGCGGAAATGCTCCGTACTCCGAACTTCGCCCGCAAGTCGCTGAACGAGATCAAGGAAGTGCTGGCCCAGATGGGTCTGCATCTTGGTATGGAAGTTCCCAATTGGCCGCCCGAGAATATCGAGGATCTGGCCAAGAAGTACGAAGATCATTATTGAGTCGCGCGTTCGGATGACGCCTGACCGGATTATCGGCAGCGCCTTTCGAACCTCAAGGAGAGCGGAAAATGCGTCACGGGGTTAATGGTCGGAAGCTCGGCCGGACATCAAGCCACAGGCTTGCGATGTTTGCCAATATGGCAGCATCGTTGATCAAGCATGAGCAGATCAAGACGACCTTGCCCAAGGCGAAAGAGCTGCGGCCGATCGTCGAAAAGTTGATCACGCTGGGCAAGCGGGGTGATCTTCATGCCCGCCGTGTCGCGATTGCCAAGATCCGCGACGAGGAAATGGTTCGCAAGCTGTTCGACGTTCTCGGCCCGCGCTATTCCGACCGCAAGGGTGGATACACCCGCGTGCTGAAGGCTGGTTTCCGCTATGGCGACGCCGCACCAATGGCCGTGATCGAATTCGTGGAACGCGACACATCGGCCAAGGGGCTGGATTCCGGTCCGGTTGCAGAGGTTGAAGCCGAAGCGGCTTGATTTTAGGTCCCACCGGGACGACATAGGGGGGTGACGGATGCGTCACCCCCTTTTTTGTTTCCGGGGGGATATGTCCTTTTCTGCGGGGCTTGAACCCTGTCCCTGCTTAAATTGGCTGAATTTTCTGTCGTAAGGGGCAGCATATGATCGCTAGAGCACTTTTGAATTTTTGCCTTTTGCTGACGAGCCTGTTGTTCGTGGATTGGCAGGTTCTGGCTGATCCCTTACCCACCGCACCGGCCAGCCGCCAGCTGCCGGATTCCGCCCATGCCGTGACTCTCTCATTCGCGCCGGTTGTTAAAAAGGTGGCACCGGCCGTTGTGAATATCTATGCCAAACGTGTCGTCCGCGAAGCCGCGTCGCCTTTTGCAAATGACCCGTTTTTTTCGCAATTCTTTGGGCAGATCCCCCGGGAAAGAGTACAGAATTCGCTTGGTTCCGGCGTGATCCTGCGTGCAGAAGGCGTGATTGTCACCAATAACCATGTGATCAATGGCGCTGAAGAAGTCACCGTGGCACTGGCCGACCGGCGCGAATTTCATGCCCAGATTATACTGTCAGACCCACGTACTGATCTGGCCGTTTTGCGCATCGATCCGAAAGGTGAAAAATTGCCATTCGTTCCATTGCGCGATTCCGATGATGTGGAAGTCGGTGACATGGTGCTGGCCATCGGCAATCCGTTTGGGGTGGGCCAGACAGTGACCAGTGGTATTGTCTCCGCACTGGCCCGGACACAGGTAGGTGTGTCGGATTATCAGTTTTTTATCCAGACCGATGCCGCAATTAATCCGGGCAATTCCGGTGGTGCATTGGTGACCACGGACGGATCGCTGATCGGGATCAATTCCGCGATCTTTTCCCAAAGCGGCGGTTCGGTGGGCATCGGCTTTGCCATACCGGCCAACATGGTTCGGCTGGTGGTACAGGCAGCAGTCAGCGGCGGTGCAATCTCGCGCCCATGGCTTGGGGCGCGGGGGCAGGTTGTAACGGCCGATATCGCATCCGGACTTGGGCTGGACCGGCCGGGGGGCGTGCTGCTCAATCAGGTTACCCGCGATGGTCCGGCGGCAAAGGCTGGCCTTGCAGTCGGCGATGTGATCACTGCCATTGATGGTGTGGACGTATCCGATCCGCAGGCTTTGCAATACCGGATTGCGACAAAGCCATTGGGTGGTTCAGTACGTGTTGCCTATCACCGTAATGGTCAGGTTTTGTTGGGCGTTCTTGCTCTGGTCAAAGCCCCGGAAAATGTTCCCCGGGAACTTACCCCGATAAAGGGCAAGAATCCCCTGTCGGGGGCCACGATCGGCAATCTGTCGCCGGCATTTGCCGAGGAACTGGGGATCGAAGATGCGACCGAAGGCGTGGTCGTTGTCGAGGTTGATCCCAGTTCCATCGCGGGTCAGTTCGTGCGACTGCGTGCTGGTGACCTCATTATCAATATCGAAGGTCAGGATATTGCGCGTGTTGCTGATGCCAGAAAATTGCTGACCGGTACCCGTCCGCAATGGCGACTGACCGTGCGCCGTCGCGATCAATTGCTTAACGTCATCGTGCCTGGCTGAGATGGGTGACCTGTTTGGCAATGAACCGGCAGATGGTGGTGAAACTGGCGCAACGCTAAGCGATGATCCTTCTGCGCCGCTGGCAGAACGGCTGCGCCCTCGGCGTATCGAAGACGTGGTCGGGCAGGATCATATTATCGGACCTGAATTTCCGCTTGGCCGGATGATGAAGGCAAAGCGGCTTGCCTCGCTCATATTATGGGGGCCACCCGGCACCGGCAAAACCACGATTGCCCGGTTGCTGGCAGAGCGGGTAGGGCTTGTTTTCGAGCCGATATCAGCTGTGTTTTCAGGGGTTGCGGACCTTAAAAAAGTTTTTGAGCGTGCGCGTCAGAACCGCAGACTGGGTCGTACCACGCTGCTTTTTGTTGACGAAATTCATCGTTTCAATCGTGCACAGCAGGATGGCTTTCTGCCCTATGTGGAAGATGGCACGGTCATCCTTGTCGGAGCCACGACAGAAAATCCGTCGTTTGAGCTGAATGCAGCACTTCTCTCGCGCGCCCAGGTACTGGTCCTGCGTCGTCTTGATGATGCGGGGCTTGAACAATTATTACTGCGCGCAGAACAGCTGTTGGGCCGCGGACTGGATCTGACACCTGATGCACGGTTGTCACTGAAGGCAATGGCCGACGGTGATGGCCGCCATTTGCTCAACCTTGTCGAACAGGTGGTGCTGAATGCGGACGACGGCACAATCAATGCAGCAAGACTGGTTGAAATCGTACACAAGCGTGCGCCGATTTATGACAAGTCGGGAGAAGAGCATTACAACCTGATTTCCGCACTTCATAAATCCATGCGCGGGTCAGATGTGGATGCGGCACTTTACTGGCTGGCACGCATGCTGGCCGGTGGTGAAGCCCCGTTATTCATCCTGCGGCGTCTGGTCCGCTTTGCGGTAGAGGATATCGGCCTTGCCGATCCACAGGCACTGGTGCAGGCGCTGGCGGCAAAAGATGCCTATGATTTCATCGGCTCGCCCGAAGGCGAACTGGCGCTGGCGCAGGCGGTGATCTATCTTGCCACCGCACCCAAATCCAACGCTGCCTATAGCGCATTAAAATCAGCCCAGGGGCTGGCTGCTGAAACGGGTTCGTTGATGCCGCCAAAACATATCCTGAACGCGCCGACCGTGATGATGAAGTCGATGGGCTATGGCAAGGGGTATGAATATGACCATGACGCGGCAGGCGGATTTTCCGGCCAGTCCTATTTCCCAGAAACTTTGCCCCGGACCGAGCTTTACCGCCCAAAGGCCAAAGGGTTTGAGATTGAACTGGCCAAGCGTCTCGCCCATTGGGCCAAATTAAGGCTCGACCGGACCCGCGAGTAATGGTCGATTGATCGACAGGCTGTAATTTTTGTGCGTTGCAGCAAGAAACTGTAACAGTTATGATTTTGAATTAGTTGGCGTGATTCTCGTCACATCTATTATTTGATTGCCGTTTCATATTTTCGGGATAGTTCGGGGTGCTGAAATGATTCCCACACATGTATTGGCCGCAGAGCGGCACATTCACCGGCAGGCAGCGCCCCTGGCCCGGACGGCGGTCGCCATGGTGTTGCTGGCGCTGGCAGTTCTGGTTGCCATTCTTCTGCCGATAAAACGCTAGCTCACACCAAAATTTCATTGAAGGTCTTGTCTGCCCGCGGTCCTAGGGCATAGGGTCGGCCCCAAGATTGGGGTTGGATATGGCTGGGGTTGAAATTCGAATGATTGCGCCGGACGACGACGGCGTCCGGTTGGACCGCTGGTTCCGGCGGCATTTTCCTGAGGTGTCTCATGGGCGTCTGGAAAAGCTGTTGCGGACCGGACAGGTGCGTGTGGATGGCGGCCGGGCCAAGGCGTCTGACCGGCTGAACGCCGGGCAGAG
>CAISDR010000423.1 GCA_903884125.1 uncultured bacterium | reverse complement strand
GGCCATTGGCGATAATGGCCCCGTTGATGATAATCATTGGCGATATCATGGTTTTTCGCTAGCCTCGCATCAATCATAATGCGGAGCGGCACCATGGACCTGATCCCCAGGCTTTTTCGGCTGATATCCCCGGTGGCAGGGTCGAGGGCATGGTTGCCCCGAAATTTGCTGGCGTCGCGCGCGCATTTGTCGCCAATTTCTACGAACTTAATGAAGTTGGCGCGTCGGTGTCGCTCACACTGGATGGCCAGCCGATGGTTGATCTGTGGGGCGGCCTTGCCGATCCCGCCACAAAGGCGCCCTGGGTCAAGGATACGGTTTCCATCGTATTTTCCTGCACCAAGGGTGCAGTGGCGATCCTGGCGCATCATCTGGCCTATCTGGGCAGTCTGGATCTGGATGCCCCGGTTGCAACCTATTGGCCGGAGTTTGCTGCCAATGGCAAAGAGAACATTACGGTTGCCATGCTGCTGAACCATACCGCAGGCATGGCCGGACTGGACGAGGCAGCGCCGGATGGATCATTTGCCGACTGGAAACTGATGACCGACCTGCTGGCAAAGGCCCCGCCGCTCTGGACGCCAGGCACGCGCACGGGCTATCACGCCATCAGCTTTGGCTATCTGGTGGGCGAAGTAATCCGCAGGATAACCGGGATGCGCGTGGGCGAGGCATTCGACCAGATGATTGCTGGCCCCTTGCGCGCGCCATTCTGGATCGGCCTGCCCGACTCCATCGAAGACCGCGTGGCACCAATGATCCCGACCGCTCCCGGACCCGATGACGTGATATCCGATGCGGTCATGCAATGGATGGGCAATCCCGCATCCATTGCGGCCAAGGCTTTTGTCAACGCCGGTGGCGGTTTTGGTGCCGCCGTCAACACGCGCGCAGGACGGGCCGCAGAAGTCCCCGGTGGCAATGGCGTATCCAATGGCCGTGGGCTGGCCGCCATCTATGCACCCCTTGCCTGTGGCGGACGTCTGCATGATGTGACTTTGACTGATCGTGCAGGTCTTGCCCGTATGGGCAATACAGCCTCGGCCAATGAGGAAGACGCCAGCCTGCTTGTGCCGGTACGCTTTGGCCTTGGCTTCATGAAATCCATGGACAACCGACGCCAGCGGCGCGGCCGTCAGGAAAGCGCCATTATGGGTCAGGCCGCATTCGGCCATGTGGGCATGGGCGGATCTATTGGTTTTGCCGATCCGGATTGCGGCATGTCCTTTGGTTATTCCATGAACCGGATGGGCATTGCCGTATTGCTGAACCCGCGTGGGCAGGCATTGATTGATGCCGCTTACAAATCCATAGGTTATGCGACCAATAAGCCGGGTTGCTGGATTCCGTGAGTGGATTGATTCCGCATTGATCAAATATTTTGGGGAAAAAAATGAAATTCTTACGCCTGGCCTTTAGCCGTCGCTATGTGCTGTTGACCGGCGTCAGTGTGGCAAGCTTGGTACTGGCCTTTCTTGCCACCGTTTTCCCATGGGCGCTTGCACCGCTGGTGGTCACTTCTGTTCTGACCGTGATCGGATTTCATGATCTGCTGCAGACCAGCCATTCAATCCTGCGGTCCTATCCGATTGCTGCCCATTTTCGTTTTCTGTTCGAAGAGATCAGACCTGAAATCCGCCAGTATTTTCTGGAAAGCGATACAGACGGAACACCCTTCAGCCGCGACAAACGCGCCATTGTCTACCAGCGCGCCAAGGGCGCGCTGGACAAGCGTCCGTTTGGCACCCAGCGGGATGTTTACGCACCGGGTTTTGAATGGTTGAGCCATTCCCTGTCGCCGGTTGATCCGCCCAAGTCTCCGTTCCGCATCAAGGTTGGCGGACCGGACTGCACGCAACCCTATTCCATGTCGATCCTGAATATTTCCGCCATGAGCTTTGGTGCGTTGAGTGCGAATGCCATCCGCGCGCTGAACAAGGGTGCGGCCATGGGCAATTTCGCCCATGATACAGGGGAAGGTTCGATCAGCAGCTATCACCGGGAAAATGGCGGCGATCTGATCTGGGAAATCGGTTCGGGCTATTTTGGCTGTCGCAATGAGGACGGCAGTTTTTCCGCCGACCGTTTCGCGGCCACTGCCAGCGACCCCCAGGTAAAGATGATCGAACTGAAATTAAGTCAGGGGGCAAAACCCGGTCATGGCGGTGTGCTGCCGGGACCTAAAGTATCCGCTGAAATCGCAAAAGCGCGCGGTGTGAAACAGGGTGTCGACTGTGTATCACCGGCGCGCCATTCCGCGTTTACAACGCCGCGCGAAATGATGGTCTTTATCGGCGAACTGCGCCGGCTGTCCGGTGGCAAACCGGTCGGATTCAAACTGTGCATCGGACATCCGTGGGAATTTCTAAGTATCTGCAAGGCGATGCTGGCAACTGGCATTTATCCGGACTTTATTGTGGTCGATGGCGCAGAAGGTGGCACGGGTGCAGCACCATTGGAATTTCTGGACCATGTGGGCATGCCACTGCGCGATGGCCTGATCTTTGTTCACAATGCTTTGGTCGGCATCAACGCACGATCACGTATCAAAATCGGTGCGGCGGGAAAAATCACCTCTGCCTTTGACATGGCGCGCGTGATGGCAATTGGCGCCGACTGGTGCAATTCCGCGCGCGGATTCATGTTCGCTGTCGGCTGCATTCAGGCACAGGCCTGCCATACCGACCGATGCCCGACAGGTGTTGCAACCCAGGACCCGGTGCGCCAGCGCGCTGTGGTCGTATCGGACAAAGCAGAACGTGTGCGCCAGTTCCAGGCGGCAACACTGAAAGCGCTGGGCGAAGTAATCGCTGCTGCCGGACTTTACCATCCCAGCGAATTGCGCCCGCATCATGTTTCCAAACGTATTGATATGGAACAGGTGCGCACCTATGCCGAGCTTCATCCATGGCTTTCGGCGGGCGAATTACTTCAGGGTACAGATGAACCACATTTCCGCCACGCATGGAATCTGGCGGATGCCGATCACTTCAATCCGACCGGTCCGACAAGCGAGGAATCAATCAAAGTTTTCACCTAATCGGCAAGGTTTTTTGCAGCGGCCCGTTCGCTGGCCGATGGGCCAAGTGCTGCCAGGATCTGTGACGCATGCGCAGCCAGACGGCCTTGCGCAATTGCTGCGCGCAGGCCCGCCATCAGATCCTGATAATAGGTGATATTGTGAATGCTCAACAAAACCGCGCCTAGAATTTCCTGTGCTTTTGTCAGATGATGCAGATAGGCGCGGCTATAGGATGTACAGGCCGCGCAGGCACATTCCGGATCAAGCGGGGATAAATCTTCGGCATGGCGCGCATTGCGTAAATTCACCTGACCATTGCGCGTGAATGCCTGTGACCTGCGCCCGGACCTCGTGGGCAACACGCAGTCGAACATATCAATCCCGCGCATGACTGCCCCCACAATATCCGAGGGCATGCCGACACCCATGGCATAACGCGGGCGGTTATCGGGCAGATGAGGAATAGTGGCCTCTATCGCTTCAAACATCAGCGGCTGACCTTCGCCAACCGCAAGTCCGCCTACTGCATACCCTTCAAAGCCGATCTCAATCAGCTTTTCGGCGGATATGCGCCGCAGGTCGGCAAAGACCGAGCCCTGAACAATTCCAAACAACGCACCACGCGGGGCCACATCATGGGCAATGCGCGAACGTTTGGCCCAGCGCATGGATAATTCCATGGAACTGGCCGCCTGATCATGGGTCGCCGGATACGGCGTGCATTCATCCAGCACCATCACGATGTCGGAACCAATCAGC
>CAISDR010000422.1 GCA_903884125.1 uncultured bacterium | reverse complement strand
GCAGTTGATATAATCGGCACCATCACCGCCGGGACCAGCCTTGTCATAGCGTGACTGAAACCACGCAATGTCGAAATTGATCGACTCTTTGGTCACAATGGGTGCAATCGCATCGAAAAACGCCAGATTGTCGGCACCGGTCAGATCACGCACTGCATCCGCCAAGGGGGCAGAGGTGAGCGGGCCGGTTGCCACAATCACGGACGACCAGTCCTCCGGGGGCAGCCCTGTAATTTCGCCGCGTTCAATCCGGATCAATGGTTCTGCTTCGATTGCTGCTGATACCGCCTGGGCAAACCCATCGCGATCAACGGCCAGCGCGGCACCAGCTGGCACCTTGTGCTGATCGGCACATTGCAGGATCAGTGATTGCGCCCGGCGCATTTCCTCATGCAACAGGCCAACTGCATTTTCCACATCATCCGACCGGAATGAATTGGAACAGACCAGTTCGGCCAACCGGTCTGAACCATGTGCATCGGTCATACGCACGGGGCGCATTTCATGCAGGATGACCGGCACATTGGCGCGTGCCAGTTGCCATGCCGCTTCTGATCCGGCCAGGCCGCCGCCGATGATGTGTACTGGTTCGCTCATGGCTTGGGTTCTACTGTGCCCTGTTACCGGCTGCAAGGTGTCGTTCAGGGTCCATTCAGGATGATGGTCGCCCGATCCAGCGTGTCGGCGTAATTGCGCAAGGCATTAGCGGTCAGCGCAATACCCGGATCAATATCGCCGAAGCGGTCTTCTTCGATCGCTTCGCGCACGGCTGGCAGGGTTTTCGGGCTATAGCCCGTAAAGCGTCCGGCAGATGCAAGTATGTTGCGAAACCAAGGACGCCCGGCCAGACCCGCATCCGGCGTCAGGGTTATTTCCGCCGCCATAAGGGTTTCATGCAGGGATTTCTGGGCTGCGGCATCCAAAGTGACAGCGCGCGCGTTCAGGGCTGAATCCAGCGCCTTGGCACTGGCCTGCAATTTCGCCACTGCATCATCCAGCGGGGCAAAGTTTATCGATGGAACGGCGGGCAGGGCGGTTGGTGCTGCCGATGTCAGAGTAGGATCAGCCGCCAGCTTATAGACATTTGATTTCAGCATCGCCGCCTGTGCCAGTGCCTGATCGCGTCTTGTGTCTGCCAGCTTTTTGACATCAGCCAGATGTTGTCCAGCGCGTTCGGCCACATCGGTATAACGCTGAACCGGTTGATCTGCGTCCGCCACGCGCAACGTCAGGCGACCGGCGGTTTTGGCCAGCATGGCCCCGTAAACAAATCCCGGATCGACAAATCGGGAATGGTGCTCGTATGAATCATAGGCCGAATGATAGACGCCGCCGGAGTCCCCTTCGCCGTCATAGCCCAGATTAATGGCCGCAATACCAGCATGCTGCACAAAGGCCGAAAAATCGGACCCGGACCCAAGCGTTTCAATCGGTACATCCAGATTGGGATCTGCAGCAAGTTTTGCCAATGCAACCGCATCCCCATTGGCACCAGTATCTGTACCCTTGATCCGCAATTCGGCCCTAAGGCGCGCACCCACCGATGCGCCGGTTTGCGGATCGGTCAATTCAGAGGCTACCTGATTGATCAGGCGCTGATAGGCATATGACCCACCCACATCCAGAAAGCCGCGCCCGTTGGAATCAGAATTGATATAAACCACGCCCTTGCGACGCAGTTCAGCCTCGTGTGCTTCGACATATTCGGTCGATCCCAAAAGGCCGGGTTCTTCACCATCCCAGCTTAAAAAGACCAGCGTCCGTTTTGGGCGATAGCCCTGGGCCGCCAGTTGTCCGATTGCCTTGGCTTCGGCCAGCATCGCGGCCTGACCTGATAACGGGTCAGTGGCACCTGCGACCCAGCCATCACGATGATTGCCGCGCAGTACCCATTGGTCGGGCAGGGTTGAACCGGGCAGTGTGGCTACCACATTGTTCAGAACCTTCAAGCTCCAGTCTGATTTCACCATCAGCCGAACTGGTGCGCCATTGCCGCCGACCCGATAGGTGATCGGCAGGCCACCACGCCATGACGGCGGCACCACGCGCCCGTCCAGACTTTCCAGAAAGTGTTGGGCGTCGCCATAAGAAATCGGCAGGGTCGGAATTTTCAGGATTGACTTGGCCTCTTCGCGCGTAAGTCGCGAGGCATTGTCCAATGCTGGCTGGCCCGGTGTCAGCGGATCGCCGGGATACAGGGACATGTCAACCACCGCACCGCGCTGGATGCCGCCGGCAG
>CAISDR010000421.1 GCA_903884125.1 uncultured bacterium | reverse complement strand
GGCGGCAATGTGGCGGAAAATTCCGGCGGTGTTCATTGCCTTAAATACGGCCTGACCACCAATAATCTTCTGGGGGTCAAACTGGTTTTGATGACTGGCGAACTGATAGAACTGGGGGGCAAAAGTTTTGATCCGCCAGGTTATGACCTGCTAGGCATTGTTACAGGCTCTGAGGGGCTTTTGGGCATTGTTGTCGAGGTAACTGTGCGTCTTAAACGCAAGCCTGCGGTGGCCCGTGCGCTGTTGATCGGCTTTGACGATGTGGGCAAAGCAGGCGCCTGTGTCGGTCAGATCATCGCGCAGGGCATTATCCCCGCAGGGCTCGAAATGATGGACAGGCTTGCCATTCATGCGGCCGAAGCATTCTGTCATCCGGGCTATCCCATGGATTGCGAAGCGCTGCTGATTGCTGAACTCGATGGACCACCTGCCGAAGTCGATGATCTGGTCAGCCGCGTTGAGGCCATTGCCAAAGAAGCTGGGGCCACATTTTTAAAATCATCGGCGGATGAAGCCGAAAGGCTGCAATTCTGGGCGGGCCGCAAGGCCGCCTTTCCTGCCATGGGCTCGCTGGCGCCGGATTATCTGTGCATGGACGGCACCATACCCCGCAGCCGTCTGCCTGAAGTTATTGCCGGGATTGGGGCACTGTCAAAAAGATTTGAACTGGGTGTCGCCAATGTTTTTCATGCAGGTGATGGCAATTTGCATCCGCTGATACTGTTTGATGCGAGTAATGATGATCAACTGGCCCGTGCCGAAGAATTTGGCGCCGAGATATTGCGCCTGTGTGTCTCAGTTGGTGGTGTGCTGACCGGTGAACATGGTGTCGGGGTGGAAAAACGCGACCTGATGGGCGAAATGTTCACGGATGTCGACCTGGCACATCAGGAACGGTTGAAATGTGCCTTTGATCCCAATGGGCGATTAAATCCGGGCAAGGTCTTTCCGGCATTACATCGTTGTGCCGAACTGGGGCGGTTGCACGTCCATCACGGACAATTGCCCCATCCCGAATTGCCGAGATTTTAGGATGGCCCAGATTATTGCTCGAGATGTGCCGGATGTGATTGCCGCTGTTACCAGTGCGATTGGCACGTCACGTCCACTGGAAATCATTGCAGGCGGTACACGACGGGCCCTTGGGGTTGCCACACACACTGTCGACGCGCTGGATGTTTCATGCCTTTCGGGGGTGGTGGATTATCAGCCGGGTGAACTGATTTTGACCGCCGGTCCGGCAACGCTTATGTCGGATCTGGCCGATTTGCTCGGGTCCCAGGGTCAGATGTTTGCCTTTGAACCAGCATCTGAGGCCCAATCGACTTTGGGTGGCGCATTGATGGTTGGCTGTTCCGGATCGCGGCGGCCATTTGCCGGCAGCGCCCGCGATCATTTCCTTGGCTTTCATGCCGTGTCCGGACGCGGTGAGGCGTTTAAGGCCGGTGGCAAGGTGGTCAAAAACGTAACCGGCTATGACCTGCCAAAGATTTTCGCCGGTTCCTATGGAACCCTTGGTGTCCTGAACGAAGTCACGGTCAAGGTCATGCCACGGCCCGAGCTTACCCAGACCCTGATCGCGACGATTGACGACATTGCAGACGGCTTTGATGTCCTGCGCGGGATCATGCGCGGCGATTACGAGGTCAGCGGACTTGCCCTGCTGCCGTGTGTCCTGTCGCCCAATGGAAAAAGCAGTTTACTGATCCGCCTTGAAGGCACGCCGAAATCAGTCGCCGCACGAAAACAGAATCTGCTGGCGCACGTGGGATTGACGCAGGTTGATGTGCTGGACTATGACCCCTGGTATCAACTTGGTCACGGCGCATATCTGCAAAAATCACCAACCCTGTGGCGCATATCTTTGCCACCCGCGCGGGTCA
Source organism: uncultured bacterium (assembly GCA_903884125.1). GTDB lineage: Bacteria > Pseudomonadota > Alphaproteobacteria > CAISDR01 > CAISDR01 > CAISDR01. The sequence continues at coordinate 1,695 of CAISDR010000421.1, read as the reverse complement.
TGACCCTAGTGGCTCAGCTTGATGACAACACTTGGTATGCTGATTGGGCAGGCGGGCGCCTATTCTGGACCGGCGATGTCTCGGATGATGCGGGGGCTGCGCGTTTGCGCACGCTGTTGGGTGGGCAGGGGCATGCCATGCTGGTGCGGGCGGATGCCGGATTGCGCGCCGCTGTGGCGGTGTTTGAACCCATGCCAGCCGGGCTTGTCGCATTATCCCGTCAGATAAAGGCACAATTTGATCCCATGGCAGTTTTAAATCCAGGCCGGATGGGCTTTTAGGCGCAAAATGCGGACACAATTTTCTCTGACCCAGTTAGCAGACCCAGATATCGCTGCCAGCGATCAGATATTGCGCAAATGCGTTCATTGCGGGTTTTGCACGGCGACCTGCCCGACCTATCTGATGCTGGGTGATGAACGTGACAGCCCCCGCGGGCGCATCATCCTGATTCAGGACATGTTGCAATCTGACCTGCCACCTGATCCCTCCACTGTCAAACATCTTGATCGCTGCCTGTCGTGTCTTTCATGCATGACCACCTGTCCATCAGGCGTGAACTATATGCATCTGATCGATCATGCCCGCGCGCATATTGCCGAACATCACAAACGGCCATTGTTTGACCGGCTGACCCGGCAGGCGCTTGGTATGCTGCTGGTCCGACCCAGACTTTTTGGTCTGGCAATGGCAATTGCAAACCGCTTTCGCTTTCTGGCCCGAATTCTGCCGGAAAAACTGCGGGCGGTTTTTGATCTGGTGCCGGCGCGCGTATATGGTCCAAGCGCCCTGGAACAGGCGGTCCTGCAGCCCGCAACGGGCCAGGCCAGACTGAATGTGGCTTTGCTATTGGGCTGCGTGCAACGGCCGCTAGCCCCGGAAATATCGCAGGCAGCTGCGCGGGTATTGCGCCGTTTTGGCGCCAATGTGGTGATCCCGCAGGGGCTGGAATGTTGCGGGGCGATTGCCCACCACATGGGCGATCATCATGCTTCGAACCAGCGGATTGATGCCAATATCGCCGCGATTGAGCGGGCTGGTCCCATTGACCGGGTGATTGCCACCGCATCGGGTTGTGGCACTATGCTCAAAGCTTATGGTTTCATACGCCGCACGGATCACGCCATGGCCCAGCGCGCGATGCAGGTCGCTGATCTGGCGCGCGACGTCAGCGAAGTTTTGAGCGAATTGGGCTATCGCGGCAATTCGGGCATACCGCGCCTGAAAGTGGCCTATCATGCCGCCTGCTCGCTGGAGCATGGTCAAAATCAAAAGGCCGGGCCGAGGGCTTTGCTGCGGGCCGCGGGCTTTGACGTTGTGGAAATTCCAAATGGCCATTTATGCTGCGGGTCGGCAGGCACGTATAACCTTCTGCAACCGGAACTGGCGGGACAACTGAAAGCCAATAAGCAGGCTGCCATCCGCACGCTGGATATTGATGTGGTTGCCGCAGGCAATATCGGTTGCATGACTCAGATCAGCGGTGGGCTGAACAAGCCGGTGGTTCATACCGTTGAATTGCTGGACTGGGCATCGGGCGGGCCAATGCCACCCGCGCTGGTTAATCAGATAACCGCGTCAAAAGCGCGCACATCATAGGTCATGGCCGCAGACGGCATGTTGCGCTGACGGTGGGTGACCATTAACCGGTGCAGATCAATGATCGTGCGGCTGCCGGTGGTGCGGCAAAGGCCG
>CAISDR010000420.1 GCA_903884125.1 uncultured bacterium | reverse complement strand
TACGGATCATCGGTCTGGGGTTTTCAATCATGGTAATGATCCGACGATACAGATGATCGAGCGAAATCGGCTTGGCAACGATTTCAGTCACCCCTGCATCGCGCGCTTCCAGAATGTGTTCCCGGTCGGTACGTCCAGTAACCAGAAGGATGGCCATGTCCGGGTTCAGCCCCCGCCGGCCCGAGCGTATGATCCTGGTAAAGGTCAACCCGTCCATTGGCTCCATCATCCAATCGGTAAAGACAATGTCAGGTGAATGTTTCAGACACAGGTCCAGGGCCATTTCGCCGTTGTCAGCTTCGTAAATGTCAGTAAAGCCAAAAGCCTCTAGCCCGGCGCGCAACAGAATACGAATCGGCTGCTGGTCATCTGCCACCACCACGCGTAATCGGCTCAAGTCATATCCGGACATCAAAATAGCAACCCCATAGTTGCATATTCTATAGCACAAATTAAAAAATGCGGTGGCCCAGTTTTAGCGGGTTTAAGCAATAAGCCTGCCCAGTCGAACTGCAGTCTGGCCAACGACGATCCGCGTTGCCGGCATAACCAGAAAGCAGTTATCATAAGGCGTTAGTATTAGCTTGCTTCGTTCCCGCGCCAATTGGGTGCCCATTTTCTTGATGAGTTCCAGTCCGTTATTGGCACGCAGCCAGACAAAGCTCTGGTCGCTGACAGTAATAGTGTGGGTGATCGCGATCACAGGCCCTGCAGGTCGCAGTTGAAAATTCAGATCCTCGGCGAAATCCGGCGGCAGTACCCCAAAATGGTTCAAAAAGCGGATAATTGCCTCAAAGGCGATTTGCGCAGATTGTATATCCTCGTGCTGACCGCATTCCACAAGCACAGACTGATTTGGACAGTCATCCCGATCAAACGGGCCATAGTCGCGCAATCTGCGCCCTGCTGCATGTCCGTTATCCATCAATACCGCATGACCAAGACCCAGTGCTGTTGCAAATGCCCTGTTTTTCATACGCGGACCGGCCAGCAGAATTGGCGGCGCATCAAGGGTCATGGAATGTAGGTCCAGCAGATGGTCCAGCGAGTCAATCAGCGGCATCAAGGCAGCGGCCCGCCTGCGCTCAAGACTCAAGGGACCTTGGGTCGCCATCGGCGCATCCCAGACACGGTTCAGATCTTCATCAGCCGAACGGGCAGCAGCAGGATTTATTGGATCGTATCGGTGATATGCATCCAGATTGCCCAGGATAAGGCTCAGCCTGCCGCAAAGCAGTTGCGGGTTCAGGTTCACAAATCGTATCAGCGCATGTAGCCCGCAGATTTCATTACCATGAACAAGCGCCGTTATGCCCAGATGGGGGCCAGGTTGGTGGCCGCGAAGCTCTATGATCCCGGGAATCCCCTGCCATGAACCCGAAAATGGGCCCAGCGGCAAAGGCCGCAATTTTTCATTCATGGGACGAATTGTTCGAGCAGGATGCGTTCTGCAAGCGAGTGGCCTGCATCAAACAGAATATCAAAGGTAACTTCGCGGGCCTCTGTCACCTCGACCAGCACGGCGCGGCGCAGTTCGGTGT
>CAISDR010000419.1 GCA_903884125.1 uncultured bacterium | reverse complement strand
CCGGCACGCGCTTTACCTCGACTTCTGCCTTCATGCCCAGGTGCGAAATTTCGGCAAGCTTTGGTCTGATCCTGGCGATGCACTGGTTCAGATAGGAAATCAGTTCGGCGCGACCGGCATCCGTATCGGGAAATAGGAATCGCGGGTCCTTGTTCAGCGCCTGCACCCGTTCGCCAACGGACCCTTGGGTCATGCCCTGGGATTTCAGCAGGCCATCCATGCGCGCCTTGATCAGGTCATTTTGCTCTATGCCCAACCGATGGATTTCCTGTGCGTCAAGATTGGTGGTCGTGCCCATGCGCAACGCCCATTGATAAAACCTGTCACCGTCAGGCAGACGCTGCACTCCGGCACCCGGCGGCGTACTGGCTGTTGCAGCCCTGAATGCGGAAATCTGCCGGTCCAGTGCCGGATAGACTTCTTTTTCGATGAGGCTGGTACAGCGCTCGGCTAAGGAGCCCGTGATCCCAGCCTTTGTGGTCTTCAATACCAGTGAACTGACCAGGCGCTGCTGGCTTGCAGGCAGGGCGCGAAAGCCTGTCAGCATTCTAAGGGTCGTTGCGGCTATGAAATCAGGTGGGGAGACCCCATTTACCGCATCAGCACGGATTCGTGTGCTTTCCTGATCCAGCTGTCTTGCAAATTCCGATACACGTGCCAGATAGGCGTCCGCATCAGCGCGGGTGCGGATTTGATGCTGCGAGTCCAGAAATTCCGGCACCGAGGTTACGGCACCATTCTGCTGGCTGATAACATAAGGTTGCGCACCGCCGGATATCCCAGCAAGCGCGCCACCGCCATAGGAGAATGAAAGTCCTTCGATACTGCGGTCGACCGAAAACTTCACGGCGTCGTAGCGTACCTGATCCGCTGGTGCCAATTGCGCCCGGTTGATTGCACCCAGGGTCTTTTGCATGACCCTGACCTGATGAGCCCAGGCCGATGATCCTTTATCCGACAGATCCGAAAGGCTGGATTTGAGTGCGGCATATTTTCCGTTATCAAGGCCAAGATTTGTTGCAACCTCAGGGGACAGCCGCAGAATCGATCCGGCAAAACGATCAAGGGTGGCCCTGAAAACATCCCCGGCTGCCCATGTGACACCCGGCAGAGCCGAGATGGCGATACCGCCCAGTGCCATCTGAACAGCTTGTCTTCGATTCGGGCTTATAACTGGCGGTGACATTGAAAAATCCTGTTGCATGTGTGCGGGGCTGGATGGGTTTATCATCCGGCGGGAAATCGGCGGCAATTGGGCAGGCCCGGTGGACAGTTGTCAATTCACAAGCTTGAGCGGCCAATTTTGAGATCGTTTGGAATATCCTGTGACAGCTATCTATATTGACGGGGATGCCTGTCCCGTGCGCGAAGAAGTCTATCGGGTGGCTAATCGCCTGCGGCTTCACGTCTTTGTTGTTGCCAATGGCTCCCGGCCGATTCTGGCCCCCCGCCAGGACAATATCCAGATGGTCATTGTCGATGCGGGCGCAGACAAGGCGGATGACTGGATTGAGGAACACATCAGCCAAAGTGATGTCTGTGTCACCGCCGATATTCCGCTGGCGGCGCGTGTGCTGGCAAAGGACGCACGGGCTCTGGCACCTAATGGCCGTGCCTGGACCAGGGACAATATTGGCTCGGCGCTGGCCGGACGCGAGGTTTCGCGTCATCTACGGGAATTGGGGCTTGATCACAAGGGGCCAGCGCCGTTTACCAAATCAGACCGCTCGCGCTTCCTGAGTGCGCTAGATACCATAGTTCAGGCAGCCTTGCGCGGTCGCTGAGACAAATTCCCCAAAGACACTTAGCCGTCTTGCGAATCCTGACCCGGTCTACTAGAAGCGGGTGGCTTAAAGAATTGTCACATAAATTTCGGATGTCGCGGGGCCATGACAGGCATAATCCTTATCGCACTCGTTATCGGGCTGGCCGGTTTCGTCGCGCTTAGCCTTTATATGAACAGTCGCCCGATGAATTTCGGCGAGACCCGGCTGGTTCCCTGGATTCCACTGGGTCTGTTTGCGGCAGCTGCTGATTTCGTTTTGCTTGCCTATGCCATTTCATATTTCGGTAATGCCTGAACGTACAGCGTATCGGTTTTCTTGGGGGGTGGGGCCGTTGACCGGAAATTTGCAATTATTGGAACCGGTGGCAGCAATCCGGGGGCGCAAGCCAAAGGGGCAGGGATCAGACCGCCGGCGCGAGATTCTTGACGCTGCCCGCGACATCTATCTGACCGAAGGTTACGATCAGACCACGATCCGCAAGGTTGGCCAGCGGGTCGGCGTGTCATCCACAGCCCTTTATGTCTATTTCAAAGATAAGGATGCGCTGATTGCAGCCGTTTGCGACGAAGTACTGGAGCCGCTGACCCAGGCTGCCATGTCGGTTCAGGCTGAAGTGGCCAAGGCCCAGACGCCGCAAGACGTTGAAATGCTTTTGCGCCAGTTTGCAGAAGGCTATGTGCGCTTTGGCCTAGCAAACCCGATGGTCTATTTTCGGATCTTTATGTCGCAAAAGCAGATTGCCTGGAATCACCGGACCGGGATCATCGAGGGCACGGAACAATATTTTGTCCGCTTCAATCTGTTTGGCTTTGCCGTTGATGTCATCCGCAGGGGTCAGGACCTGAAACTTTTCAAGGCTGGCGACCCGGTTTTGCTGACCGAAGTTAGCTGGGCTGCCCTTCACGGGCTGATTTCCATCCGGGTTACCGATCCCAATGCGCCGTTTGCACCGCTGGATGACCAGATCAATACCCTGCTTGATATGTTGCTTTTAGGCCTTAAGGGTTAAATTGCAGGGCTTGCGCGCTTGGCCAAAGGGCGCTTCGATGATCCCATGACCGAATATTCCCGGCCCGGGCAGCCCCTGGCTGAAATTGCAGCATATGATGCTTTGGCTTTTCTGTTGGAAGCCGGGGCGGATGAAGCTATTGCGGACGAGGCGGTAGACCGGCTGCGTCGTATCGTGGCCCAGCCTGCCGAAAGCAGGTCAGCACCCGCCATGCCCGGCACCCCTGCAAATCGGGCCATGCCGGTTGCCACCAGTGGCGCAGCCGAACCGCCAATGGCTGCATCCGAGGCTGTGGCAACCGCCAGACAAATGGCACGCGCGGCAGGCGATTTGCCCGCGCTTGAGGTAGCACTGGCTGCATTTGACGGTTGCGCGCTGAAATCAACGGCCACCCGACTGGTTTTTTCCGATGGCGTGCCGGGTTCAAGGCTGATGGTCATTGGCGAGGCACCCGGCAGGGACGAAGATATCGAAGGTCGTCCCTTTGTCGGACGGTCCGGCCAGCTCCTCGATCAGATGCTCAAAGCCATCGGCCTCGACCGGACAACGGTTTACATTGCTAATGTTGTGCCTTGGCGTCCGCCGGGTAATCGCAAGCCAACGGCGGCAGAAGTCACGCTGTGTCGGCCTTTTCTGGATCGGCAGATCGAACTGGCTGCCCCCGAACTGATCCTGATGCTGGGGGGGGCTGCAACCTCGGCCCTGCTGTCCCGAGATGAAGGCATCATGCGTCTGCGCGGTCACTTCTATGAAATAGGTGCCGGGGACAGGATCATCCCGGCCTTTGCCAGCCTTCATCCTGCCTATCTTCTGCGCGCGCCCGCGGAAAAAAAGCTGGCCTGGCGCGATTTTCTGGCTATCAAGGCACGGCTGAACCAGATTGCGGTCTGATCCATGTGTCAGCCGTCACTGATGTAAGGTTCATTTTTAATGACCCCCTGGTGGATATTGCTGCAATTGCGGCGATGCCTGCTCAGATCGGGCCTGAACCGATCACAGGAAACAGCCAGAAATGGTTGAACCGGCGTGGCTTTTAACCAAATTGTAGCAATTTCGCCGGTCTGAGGAAAATCCGCCAACTTTTGATTCGCGGAACAAGTCAAGTCTGTAGGTTGCCGGTATCTTGGCCATTGAACCTTGCGCGCCTGAGAAAACCCCGCTATGGGGCAGACATGCTGAACCAGACCGCCTCAGGGACAACCCTCGCGACGTGTCGGGTAAAAGCGGTTCGTGCGGCGGTATCGACCCCAAGCTCCAAGCTTCGATCGATAGCGGCGCACCTGGCACATAGAACCTGCAGTGGCCTTATGGCCGCATTGGTTTGTGCGTCGGCGCCGCTAACCCTAAGGGCCCAGGAGCCCGTCTTGCCGATCCCCAAACCCGCATTGCCGGGTGAAGGACGCGGAACGACCCCGCTTGGCGCGCAGATCGGTGTTCTTGGAAAGCCAGTATTAGAGCCAGGGGATGCCGAGCTTTATCGCCGGATATTCGCCCTTCAGGCCGAACAGAAGCTGCATGAGGCTGATCAGGCAATCGGGCGGCTGTCAGACCCGGTATTGCTGGGTCATGTCTATGCCCAACGCTATCTGGGGGCAGAAGCCCTGCCGTCGCCTGAGAAACTGACCCTATGGCTCCGGACCTATGGCGATCACCCGGACGCCTCTTCGATCCAGGCGCTGGCGCGAAAGGCCGGGGTTGATGCCAAACATGCGCGGATCGTGCGTCCGACCCTGACCAATGGCGAAGACGAAGGTCCGCCTGATGACACGCCGTATCTGTCGCCGCGCCGCCGTTCCGGGGCTGAAACGGCCCGGGTGACCGGTCTGATGAAGCGGATCGCCAGACTGGCGCGGGCCGGTGATCTGGATGCTGCCGCAAAAATGCTGGATGCCCCGGAAACGCTGAAATGTCTCGATTCCGTGGAACGGGCCATGACCCAGGCGCGGCTGGCACAGGGCTTTTATTTTGCCGGCAACATGACGAGGGCGCTGGATGAGGCCGAAGCTGCGGCACCCATTGCCCGGACAGAAAGCCCGGTCGCAGACTGGGTTGCGGGCCTTACACTCTGGCGAATGGGCAAACCCGAATTTGCCGCTGATCATTTCGAGGCCGTCTCCCGTTCGGCCAAATCCGATGCCTGGCTTGCATCAGCCGGTGCTTTCTGGGCGGCGCGGGCCGAACTGCTGGCGCGCAGACCTGAACGCGTGGCGCCATTGCTGGCGCGGGCAGCAGAACAGGGACGAACATTTTATGGTCTTTTGGCGGCGCGGCAGCTGGGCATTGAAGACAGGTTTAACTGGGGCCTTCCCGTTTTAACCAATGAAGCGGTGGCTAAACTGGCGCGGTATGATGGCGTGCGCCGTGCCGTTGGACTGGTAGAAATCGGTCAGCTTTCGCGCGCCGAAGCCGAACTGGCACAGGTCCAGGGCAAGGTTGATCCGGGCCTGCGGCGTCCGCTGCTGGCTATGGCGCGCAAGCTTGATCTGGCTGCCGCCCAATTGCGCATTGCCGGTCGCGCGATGAACGATGGCGATGTGTTCGATGCTGCGCTCTATCCGATCCCAAGCTGGCGTCCGCAGGGTGGCTTTACGGTCGACCGTGCCTTTATCTATGCGCTGATGCGTCAGGAAAGCCGTTTCGATCCCAGTGCCCAGAACGGCCATTCGGGAGCCATGGGTCTAATGCAGATCATGCCGGAAACCGCCCGTCATCTGTCGACCAGTACCAGATCCAATGCGGCCGATCCGGCAACCAATCTGTCCATGGGTCAGCGTTATATTGAAAGCCTGGTTGAATCCCAGGGCAGTGCGCGAAATCTGTTTCTGGTAGCGGCTGCTTATAATGCGGGACCGGGGAATCTGTCGCGCTGGCGCGATGTTCTCAAGGACGTCGATGATCCGCTATTGTTTATTGAAAGCATTCCAGCGGGTCAGACGCGTGCTTTCGTTGCGCGCATTTCTGCCAATTACTGGATATACCGCATGCGGCTTGGGTTTGATGTGCCATCGCTGGATGCGGCGGCGGCGGGCAAGTGGCCGCTGTTTTCCGGTCCGGGCGAAGACGTCAAGGTCCGGCTGGTGCGCAATTGAGCCTTGACCAGAGCCACAGGCTGGATCTTTCGCGCCCGTTTATCCCGGTACGCATTGCAGTTGTGACCGTATCGGATACCCGCGAGCTTGCTACCGATACATCAGGCGAAACGCTGGCCCGGCGGGTCGAAGAGGCCGGACATATTTTGGCTGACCGGGTCATTGAAAAAGATGATGTGCCCGCGCTGGTCAGACGCTTCAAAGCCTATATCGCTGATCCGATGATTGATGCGGTCATTTCAACCGGGGGCACCGGCCTGACCGGACGCGATGTAACACCCGAGGCGCTGCGACAGGTAATCGAAAAGGAAATCGACGGCTTTTCCGTCATCTTCCATCAATTGTCCTATGCCAAGATCGGTACGTCGACCATTCAGTCGCGTGCCATGGCCGGTGTGGCCAATGGCACCTATCTGTTTGCGCTGCCGGGGTCAGGTGGGGCGGTCAAGGATGGCTGGGACGGGATATTGAAATGGCAGCTTGATAACCGCCATCGCCCGTGCAATTTCGTCGAAATCATGCCGCGCCTGACCGAGCATCTGCGTTAAGAAACAGGCGCGATCAGTCCCAGTTCTTTCTGCCGCTTTTTCGACAGGCCGTTGGCAACAATCTGATGCGATTGCCGGATGTAATCTTTTAATTCCCGATCGTTCAATCCCGGTCGGGCATAATGCTGAATCCACGTCATGCCACGCGATGCCAGATAGGGTGCAGGCCGCAAACCCGGCAATTGCCGCAGCATTTCATAAGACAGCGGCGTAACCTTGAAGGTAACGCCAAGGTCGCCTTCCGCCCAGCCGCCAATGGCGAATACCTTGCCGCCCACTTTCCAGACATGGGCACCGCCCCATTGCACCACATAGGTTGTTGCAGGCAGCGTTTTGCAAAATCTGTTGAAGGACCGGGTATTCATCTGAAACCTAAGCCCGCCAGCGCCGCACCATCATCCACGTCCTGCATCATATCGGCCAGCGCATAATGCTTTTTGCCCAGGGCCTGAATTGTATCAGCCAGCGCATGTGGTCCCGACCAGCGTATTGGGGCCAGTTTCAACCGGCCTCTGGCCCGCTGCCCGATGGCCCAATAGCCACCGTCCGTTGCCGGCCCCAGTACAACTGGCGCAGCTTTCAACCGGTTGAATGCGCGGCCAATATGCTGGCGTGTCAGGCCGGGAATATCGCTGCCGATCACCAGCGTGTGTCCCGCCAGGTCCAGTGCGCGGGCCATACGCTCGCCAAGGTCACCTGATCCCTGTGGCCGAACGTCCCAACACCCCGGCATCCGTGCGCCATCTGGGGTCAGGGACACTTCCATCCGCCAGCGCCGGTCAGCCAGCCGGGCAACGGTCCGCCGCAGGCAGTTGCGGTAAAACCGGGTGGCGGCGGTATGTCCGATATCCTTTGCCAGCCTGCGTTTGACCTGTCCGCGGATTGGCTTTCGCGCAAAGATCACCAGCGTGCGGATCACCGATAAAGCCGCGCCAGACGATGGGGCGATGCGCCCGCAAAATAGAGCAACAGCAAAAACAGATTGCGCCAGGACTGACGCCAGTAGCCATTGGCGACAAAGCGTATCGCCGAGGTGGTGGCAATGCCGCGTAAAGGCACCAGCCGTCGGCCCAGCTTGCGGGCAATCGCCACATCTTCCATCAGCGGAATTTCCGGATAGCCACCGATTTCCGTATAAAGGCGTCGGGAAATCAACAGGCCCTGATCGCCATAGGGCAGATTGAACAGACCGCAGCGCAGGGCCACCATCCATTCCAGCCGTTTTGCAGTTGCGCTCAGATCATCAAGCGCGAATTTGAAATAACCCGCCTGCTCCTGCGCGAATGCGGTTGAAATAAATTGCGTCACTGCGTGTTCGTAACCGGGTTCCAGCACACAATCCGCATGCAGGAAAAGCATGAACGGCTGGCGCGCAATCGCCGCACCCGCCGCCAGCTGGCCACCCCGGCCGGGGCTGGTGACGATGAAATGCGCCCCCGCCTCGTCGGCAATTTTTTCAGTCAGATCAGCCGATCCGCCATCAACCACAATCACTTCCCGGATCAGGCCATCAATCACCGCAGGCACCAGTGCTGCAAAACAGCGTGGCAGATGTGCCTGTGCGTTCAGGGTTGGAATGATGACGCTGATCATGGGTTGTCGCGGAACCATTTTGATCGTTAGAGCAGGTTGACCAAACAGACGGGGTTCATCCCGGCCTGTCAATGCCGGACTACCATTCTTGACTCAATGTTCTTGTATTGTTCTTTTTGCTGGGGCAGGATCGGGCCCATGAAACAGGCGGATTTTTTAGATGGCGGTGATGGCGTTGCGGCCGACGGGCGCCGCGGACGCGGTGCCGTGTCCAATGCGGCCGGCCGATACGAGGGCAATATACGGGTAAATATCGACGATGGCTGGGGGTCGCTGGATGCAAGTCCACAGCCGCTGGAAACGCGGGTTCAGATTGATGCCAGCCGCACCATCATCGCCCGAAACCAGTCGCCCGACATTTCTTTTGACCGGTCGATCAATCCCTATCGTGGGTGTGAGCATGGCTGCATTTACTGCTTTGCCCGGCCCAGCCATGCCTGGCTTGGCCTGTCGCCGGGGCTGGACTTTGAAAGCCGCCTTTTTGCCAAGCCTGATGCTGCCCGATTGCTGGACCGCGAATTGCGCAAGCCATCCTATGTGCCAAGGCCGATTGCGATGGGCACCAATACTGATCCCTATCAGCCTGTCGAAAGACGCATGGAGATCACCCGACAGATTTTGGGTGTGCTATCCGATTTCGGCCATCCGGTCACAATTGTGACCAAGTCGGCGCTGGTGGCACGCGACATTGATATTCTGGGTCCGATGGCCAGACGCGGTCTGGCCAAAGTGGCGATTTCCGTCACCACGCTGGATCGCAAACTGGCCCGCCAGATGGAACCGCGTGCGGCAACCCCGGATCGCCGGCTGGAAACCATCCAGATGCTGGCAGCCGCCGGTATTCCGACCGGCGCGATGGTCGCTCCGATCATTCCCGGCCTGAACTGCCATGAAATCGAAAACATTCTGGAACGGGTGGCAAAGGCCGGGGGCAGACAGGCCGGTTATGTGATGTTGCGCCTGCCGCTGGAAATCAAAACCCTGTTTCAGGAATGGCTGGCAGAACAGGTCCCTGACCGCGCTACCCGTGTGATGAAACTGGTGCGCGATCTGCGCGGCGGGCGCGATTATGACGCCCAATGGTTCACCCGCCAGCGCGGTCAGGGCCCGATCGCCGATCTTATCGCCAAACGTTTTCGGCTATGCGCAAAACGTCTGAACCTGAACGCGGATCCGACGGCGCTGCGCTGCGACCAGTTCAAACCGCCGCCTGCCAGGGGTGATCAGATGGCGTTGTTTGGGTAAGGGGGCGGTTGGTCGCGCGTGCTGATACAACAGCCAATCTGGCACTGACGTGGTGTTATCCGCGAAACCCGCGCAGTTTCAAATATGATTTCCGCCGGTAACCATCTCAACGATCCGCATCACTCATCCATCAGATACACGCAAGACTGATCCTCGGGCGCGTGCGCCATAAGGCGGTCATAGAAGGCGGCTCGTTGCGCCAAAATCCGTTCGGAATCTTCGGGCAGAAAAAAGCGGGCAGCGATGGCGGCGCGTATGGCGATCCGGGTCTTGTCCATAAAATCCTGCCGGTCGCGATAGCGCGCGGCGATCGATGGACGCGGATCGTCATTGGCGGCCCGTTCGGCTTCGGTGCGGGCAAAGGGGATGAAGCTGCCTTCGAATTTCGCGATGGCCCAGCCAAAGCCCGCATCGGCTCTGCGCGTGTTCCAGCCCAGATGGGTGCCAAGGGGTACTTCCGTCTCGATCATGCGCACACCGGCGCGGTCCAGACCATCGGCATCCGGTGCGGGCACCAGCGTGGTATAGGTTTTGCCCAGTCTGGGTGGCACAAAATCCATGATGCCGCTGACGGCAAACCGGGGGCCGTGATCCAGTGCCTCGGGCTTGAGATTATCGCGCGGCGTACCAAGTCCGGGTATTTTTGGCAGGCGGTTCAGATAGTCACTTGTGGAAATTAAAGTGCCCTGGGCGATGGTTGGATAGGTGCTGTCGGGTGGGGCGGTGTCGGACGATACCCAGTCAAACAGATCCATCAATAACGCGCGCATGGCCACATAATGGTTCAGGCGATTATTGCAATTGCTGAATATCCCGCGTTCGCGGGACCGGCCCACATAATGCTGGGCACCGGCCAGAAAGAAAATCCGCACGGCGGGATCAATGGCCAGATCGGATTTGCCATCAGGTGTAGTGGTGATCAGGCTGGCCGACCGGCCCCAATATTCCCATGACCCGTTCACATAAAAGATTTTGGGCAGACGGCCCGCGGCACGCGCCTTATCCAGAGTCGAAGCTGATACACCTGTTATCGGATCGTGGCTTGCCGTGCTGGCAAAGGGGAAATAGTCGCTGAGGTATATGTGATCTTCCAGCATGGTTGCATGGCGTGTGGGCATGGCGAAGCGATGGTTGAAGCCACCCTTTCCGGCACCGGCCACATGAACAAAGGCCCCATCGAATACAGGTCTGCCTGCTTCATCCACGTGAAGGCCCTGCACAAGCATGGTCTGGATCACGCGGCCCGACTGGGAAATTCCAAAAATCAGCGTGTGCTTTGGCGGTGGTGCAGATTCAAGATCGTGGGTTCTGATATAGGATAAAAGATCACGGATTCCCGCCAGCCCAAGACCGGTTACACGCGGGTCTTTTGCCTTGTACACAAGTTCATAAATCCGACCCGGTTCAAAACCACCGGCCAGAAATATTTCAACGGATGGATTGTCAGCACCGCGAGGAACAAAATTCCAAAGTCCGCGCGCAATGTTCCGGCGTTTTCCATCGGGCGCATCGCGCCAGGTCAGCTGCGCGAATTTTGCGCCATCGTCGCTGATGGGATAGGCGGTGCCTTTTTCGCCGGTAAACCGGGCCGTGTCGGATTTGGAACTGACCAGAAATTCATAGGCAACCTTGCCCGTGATCGGGCCATTTTTCTCACGCGCGACAGGCGTATCCATAATCAGCGGGCGATCAGCATTGCCGGGCTTTTCGACGTCAAAAGTCCAGGCTGAAAACAGCAGGCTGAAACCATGATTGAACAGAAAACCTGTTCCGGCATCAGCCAGACTCGTCGGGTCGTTATTTGCGGGCGACCGACCATTGATCTGCCCCATAATCGCAATGCCGCCGCGATTGTTGACATCATAGATCAGGCTGCCATTGCCCCTGGCGGGATCGGTCGGGCGCAATAGCACAAATTCGGAATCAAAGATCACACGACCTGATGGATCACGCGGTGCCTTGTCCAGATCAACGATGGGTCGGTTTGCCGGGTTCGACGGATCAAGGGCAAAGAAGGCCCGCCCGCGAAATTTCTCATACGCACCGGTTGCGTCAAACGCGTGTCCTGCGGCAAAGGCTGTGCGCTCTGTGATCTCCACCTTCACCACTTCGGCAAGCGCGGGACAAATCGCCAATGCCGAAAGAGCCAATGTCGCAAGCAGTCGGAAAATCGTCATGATCAGGTCTCAACAGATTGTTCATGCCAGGACCCTATCGTGGTCGGGATCGAAGGGAAAGCGCCCCCGATTTGCGGTTTGACGCTATTATTCAAAAGCCTGATCCTTGAGCGATGGACGACTCGCTCCCTCTTAAAGCATTTCTGGTATTGGCCGCCTTTTGTCTGGTGCTGGGCATGGGCGCGATGGTGGTTGCCAAAGGCAGTCCCGAGCATCGACTGATCGGGCGTATCAGCCTGTTCATGTTTTCGGCAACAGGACTTGCAGGCCTGTTCTGGTCGATGCCTTCGGGTCAGGATTATCCCGGTTTTTGTTCGGTGCTGGCCTTATATCTTGTTGCTGCCGGACGCATCTGGTTGCGCCGGTCCGGTCCTAACCGGATCGAACGCGCGATATCAGGCATGGCGCTGGTGGGATCATTTGCACTGGTGGCAACTGCGGCAAGTGTGATGGCCGGGTTTCGGGCTGAAACCATGGGCATTGATGCAGCCCCCATGGCCTTTGGCTTTGGGCTGATTGGCATCGCGGTTGCCCGTTCCAACGTGCTGGATTTTGAACGCGCACTGGATCTGCCAGCCCGCCAGCGTCGTCATGGTGCACATATGATCGGCGCGGCCGGCGCGATTGGCTCTGCCCTTGGCTATGCCTGTGCTGACCGGTTCGGACTGGATGCTTATCTGCTGGCCGGGCTTGCGGCAATCGGGTTTGGCCTGCCCCTGATTTTATTGCCGCGCCGTCATATATCCTGAAAGGGATAGCCGTGATTGACCGGGCCATGACCGCTGCCAAAGCCGGGGGCCAGTTCAATCGCACGGCGCAGATAGGCTCTGGCGCGCTCAACCGCCGGGATCATATCCATGCCCTGGGCAAGGCCCGTTGCAATCGCACTTGCCAGCGTACAGCCCGTGCCATGCGTGTTGACCGTTTCGATTTTTGCGCTTTCAAACCGGTGAATGGTCTGCGGCGTGACCAGCAAATCAATCAGATTGGCGCCGGGCAGATGACCGCCCTTGAGCAGGACCGCGTCTGGTCCGAGCTTTAATATGGCGCGGGCAGCAGCCAGCATGTCTTCCGGGCCGGAAATTTTCTGGCCCCACAGGATCTCGGCCTCGGGCAGGTTGGGTGTTACCAGCATGGCGCGGGGGAAAAGTTTTTCCACCAGTCGCTGAACCGATTGATCGGTACTCAATTTCGCGCCGCTGGTTGCCACCATGACCGGGTCCACGACCAATGGCCCGGAAAAAGCTGCAATCGATTGTGCGACCGCATCAATTACATCAACATCCGACAGCATGCCGGTCTTGATCGCATCAGTTCCGATATCCTCCAGCACCGCCCTGATCTGGGCCACGACCATTTCAGGGCTGATATTGGATACGGCGGTGACACCCAGTGTGTTCTGAGCGGTAATGGCGGAAATAGCGCTGGTGGCAAATGCGCCCAGTGCCGTGATGGTTTTGATATCGGCCTGTATGCCCGCGCCACCGCCGCTGTCAGAGCCCGCAATTGCCAAAACGCGTACCATATTCAGGCGGCTGTCTCTATTGCCCGGACAATATCGGCCACCACCTGATCTACCAGTTTTGAATCTTCGCCTTCGGCCATGACCCGGATCACAGGTTCGGTGCCTGACGGGCGGATCAGAACACGGCCTGTGCCGTTCAACCGATTTTCACTGGCGCTAATGGCTGATTTTACGGTGGCCTGCTCCAGGACCTCACGCCCCTTGCGCACGGAAACCAGTTTCTGCGGCAGGGGATCAAAACGGCGTAATGTTTCGCTGGCCTTTGCCCCGGTGCCGGCAATCTGTGCCAGTACGTGCAATGCGGCGATCAGACCATCGCCCGTGGTGGCCACATCCGACAACACAACATGTCCCGATGGTTCCCCGCCGATATTGCAGTCATGCTGGCGCATCATTTCAACCACATAACGATCACCGACGGCAGCCCGCAGCAGCTTCAGGCCACGGGCATTCAAATGCCGTTCCAGTCCGAAATTCGACATGACCGTGCCAACGATCCCGCCACCGCGCAGCGTACCCGCATCGGCCATTTCATCTGTAATCAGTGCCAGAATCTGATCGCCGTCGATGACCGTGCCGGTTTCATCCACCAGCACCAGCCGGTCTGCATCGCCATCAAGGGCGATACCCAGATGGGCTTTTTCGGTAATCACGCGGGCGCCCAACTGCTCGACCGCCATCGATCCGGATTTTTCATTGATGTTGAAACCATCGGGCTGATTGCCAATGGCAATCACTTCCGCACCCAATTCCCATAAGACCGTTGGTGCGGTTTTATAGGCCGCACCATGGGCGCAATCGACCACGATCCTAAGCTCTTCGAGATTGAGCTGGCGCGGGAACACGCCCTTGGCAAATTCGATATAGCGCGCACGGGCATCATCAAGCCTGCTGGCGCGCCCCAGATCTTTTGGCCCGGCCCGCAGACCGGCGGGATCGGAATCCATCAGTTTTTCGATTTCCAGTTCAATGGAATCCGAAAGTTTGTAGCCATCGGGGCCAAACAGTTTGATGCCATTATCCTGATACGGATTGTGGGATGCCGAGATCATGACACCCAGGTCGCAGCGCAGCGACCGGGTCAGCATGGCAACTGCCGGTGTTGGCAATGGCCCGACCAGAATCGTGTCCATGCCCCCGGCAATAAAACCTGCGGTCAAAGCCGGTTCAATCAGATAGCCGGACAGGCGGGTATCCTTGCCGATCACCACCCGGTGGCGATGACTGCCCCGGCGGAAATGGGCGGCGGTGGCAAGGCCTACTTTCAACGCGGTTTCTGCCGTCATCGGTTCGGCATTGGCAGGACCGCGAATGCCGTCAGTACCGAAATATTTCCGGGTCATGAGTGTTCATTTCCTATCGCGATGTTACCCAGCCGATATAGGGCAGTTCGCGCAGACGCTGGGCCACATCCATGCCATAGCCGACGACGAATTTGTCGGGGCAGATGAATCCATGAAAATCAGCCGACAGGCTGGCTGCGCGCTGGACCGGCTTATCCAGCAGGACACAGGTGAACACATTCGTGGCACCACGTGCCGCGATCAGATCCTTGGCATGGGCCAGGGTGCGGCCGGTCTCCAGAATGTCATCGACGATCAGCACCGTGCGTCCGTTGACCGCCACCTGCAGATCGCGGATGACCGATACCGTCCCGCGCGAGGTCATGCCGTCGCCATAGCTGGACAGGCTCATAAAGTCCACTTCCGGGGCGGCACCAGCGCGGTGCAATGCGCGCAACAGGTCGGCGATGAACAGGCATGATCCTTTAAGGATCGCAACGATCACAAAATCCGGGCCGATCTTCGCAGCGATTTCATGGGCCAGTTCTTCGTTGCGTGCAGCGATTACCTCTGCGGAAAAAAGGACATCCACGTCGGCACCGGTTACGGGTTTGGTCATCACATTACCTTTTTCAAAAATGCTTAATGGTGTTTGGGTTCCGGCGCCGCCGGCGCGTGTTCAGGGGCTGCCGGTGCATGCTCCGGTGCCGCAGGCGCCATGCCGGCGGGTTCGGCCGGTGCAGGTTCCATTGTGCCAGCCTCGCCATGCCCACCTTCACCCGGTGGGGTTTCCCCGGTATTCGACTCCATAGCCGGTTTTTCCGGAGCCAAAGGCGGTATGCCGCCAGGTGGAATTTCTTCGGGCCGGGCAAAGGATACTTCGACAAAAGCAACATTTGCCGGCACCTTGGGCAGGCGGATACCGAATTTGACCGACTGGTTGGGGGCCACTTTTTCGGCCTGGGCGCGCGCCAGTTGCACTTCAATCAACTGTTTTGCTTCGTCATAGAACGCAATGCGGATGGGCGGGACATCCACTTCGGTATCATTGCTGTTCACCACAGCGCCTGTGACCGACATATAGGGTTCGTTGCCCACATAACCGCGCGTGTGATCAACCCCTCGGAAAGTCAGCCCCCGGACATTGACCACCAGTTCCGGCATGCCAAGGGTTTCCGCCAGCATGCTATAGGCCTTGGCGGTAGCAGGAACCGCCATGGCGATCTGATCACGAAAAGTAATGAACCCGTAGCCGCCACCGGCAAGGGTCAGGATGATCGCGGCAAAGCCAGCCCAGACCCAGATCGGCGTTTTGTGTTTATCCGGTGAGGCGGCCTTGTTGCGGATGGAGGCCATCATGTCATCTGCGGCCATCCGTCGCCGGGCCATGCGGCTTTCAAAGGGATCCTCCAAGGCGGGTTCGCCAAACAGGGGATCAATTGCGGGTGCGGTTGAATTGTCGGTGGCACCGGGGCCGGGACCAAACAAAGGATCATCCAGCATAACTGGTTCCGGCTTGGGCTTTGGCTTGGGCTTTGGCTTGGCCGGGGGTTTGGGCTTGGGCGGCGGCGCAGGCGGTGGCACAGGTGGCCCGCCTTTGGGATTGAATAACGGGTCAAAGGCCTCGGGTTCGTTGTCCTCGACCGGCAATTGCCGCCAGGCATGCCGACAGGTGCGGCACCGCACACGACGGCCCTTGTCGGAAATTTGGCTCATGTCGACGCGGTAGCGCGTCTTGCAATTGGGGCAGGTGACGATCATCGTCCGGGTCGCAAGTTATTCCGTGTTATAAGTGGGCGGCGGGCACGCTGCAAGCTCGCATGGATTGGCCCGGTTGGGCTATGTTCTTTTGAATCACCCCGTTAGGGGCCAATTTGGTATGGCGAGGTCGTTTTGGTTCGGTTCGAGAATGTAGGGATGCGCTATGGTCTGGGGCCGGAGGTATTGCGCGATGTCACCCTGGAAATTGCGCCGGGGTCGTTTCATTTTCTGACCGGGCCATCGGGGGCCGGCAAATCCTCGTTTCTAAAGCTGCTTTATCTGGCACATCGACCTTCCCGCGGGCTTATTAACCTGTTTGGCACTGATGTCACCGGTGCCCGCCGGGCCGCCCTGCCTGCCCTGCGGCGGCGGATCGGTGTGGTCTTTCAGGATTATAGGCTGATCGATCATTTAAGTGTCTATGACAATGTGG
>CAISDR010000418.1 GCA_903884125.1 uncultured bacterium | reverse complement strand
CATCGGCATCAAAGGCCGTGGCCCGTGTTCCCATGGCAAAGCGGGCCGTCTCGATTTCAGCATTGGCGGTCATGACCGATGCGCCAAAGCCGATCCCTTCGGACGAGCCGAAATTGTCGACCATCATAGCCTGAGGCATATGGTGCAAAAGACCACGTTTCACCTCGGTTGACCACATGACGCCTGACGAAACAAGCGCCTGAACGCAGGTCAGGTCAAAGCGGCCAGGATTTTCGTCGAGCACCTTCAGCATCGGCTTGGCAAAGGCATCACCCACGATTGCTATCCGCTCCGCCCTGTGTTGATGGGCGGCGGTCCATAATTCCTCCGGGTCAAGGCCGATATTTGGCAGGGTGATGATCGTGCCACCAGCGAGCATGGTGCCAAGTCCGGATAAAAGTCCGGTGCCATGCATGAGCGGGCAGGCGGGTAACATCCGCCCCTGTGGTCCCATGACCTTCATGACTTCGACAAAGGCATCCAGCGTCTCGGGCACTGGCCCCAAAAGTCTTTGCGCTGCAAGTTGCACTTCTCGCAGGTCGGTATGTCGCCAGATCACACCTTTGGGCATCCCGGTGGTTCCACCCGTATAAATGAACAATTCGTCATCGGGCGAACGCTGGATGTTTAGCGCCTGTCCATCCCCGGAACATGCAAGCGTTTCGTAATCGTCGATCCCGTCGGATGTGTTACCTTCGACCATGATCAAGTGTTTGGCCTTGGACAGGCGCGGGCGGATCACATCAATGATCTGGGCAAAGGCTGCGTCATAGACAACGACGACCGCATCTGAATTATCAATGATGTAGAAGACTTCGTCAGCTGTATATCGATAATTGATATTCACATGCGTCAGACGGGCCTTGAAACAGGCTGACATAGTTTCTGAATAGGCGATGCCGTTGCGCATATAAAAGGCAACTTTGTCGCCAGCTTGCGCACCCCGGTTTAACATGGCCTTAGCCAGATTATTTGTGCGCCGGTCGAATTCGCCCCAGCTGATGATGCGGCTTTCAGTGCCAGCGCCGTGGATCAGGGCCTGTGCATTGGCCGGAATGACCCGGGCAATGCCGTCCAGAATATCACCAAAATTCCAAGACATGCGACACTCCCATCAACTTTCATTCCGGTGATGTTAGCGGCTAATGCACAATTGGCAAAGGATCAGTTGCCGCGATCAGATGATTAACGCTGTCAACGATCCATAGGCGGGAAGATCATCGATACTGCCGGACCAGTCTGGGCTTTTACTGCGGTCGATCAATGCTGCCATGCAACCGGCATCCCGAGCAGCGCGGGCTTCGTTGGGCATGTCGGTTAAAAACAAAATATTGGTGGTTGAAACACCAATCGATCTGGCAATACCTGTATAGGAGTCAGCCCGGGTTTTTGGGCCCGAAGTTGTGTCGAAATACCCCCGAAGCAATGACGTTACATCCCCAAAATCCGAATAGGTGAAATACAGCTTCTGGGCACCGATGGACCCGGATGAATAAATCCACACACCACCATCAAGATCAGCCCATTGACGTATCGCCTTAATCGCGTCGGGGTATAGATGGGCACGAAGGGTGCCGGTTTCATAACCTTCACGCCATATCAGTCCCTGAAGGTCCTTAAGCGGTGTAACCTTTAGGTCAGCATCGCTCCATTCCTGAAACAGCCTTGCGGCCTCAATCGGGGTTTGCAGAAACTGACCGGCAGATTTAATCAATTCCTGAATGTCGGATCTTTTCCAGTGCTTCAAAAGAAAGGGTTCAAACCGTGCACGGGCATAGGGAAACAGGGTCTGGCGAACAAAGGCAATATCGCCAATCGTGCCTTCAATATCCAAAAGCCTCACCTGCTGTTTCATGCGTCCAAGCCCGGTGTACGATCAGCAATCCGGTCGCCGGTGAAGCGGGCCTGCCAGCCATCAGGCGTGGTGAACAGGCGAATGGCGCAGAACATAGGCGCATGCCCCATGTCAAACCAATGTCTGGTCGCCTTGGGTACGACCAGCAGATCACCGGCATCACAGCGCATGCGATAGACCATATGCTGATCACGAATGTAAAATGCACCAGCTCCTTCAACGAAAAAACGTACTTCATCGTCGTCATGAATATGTTCATGCAGGAATTTTTCGCGCATAGCGATGCGGTCAGGATGATCCGGGTACATGCGCACCACATCCACCGACTGATAGCCGCCACGTTGACATAACGCGTCAATTTCGCGGGCATAAGTGGCCAGTATCTGACCCTGTCCGGCACCGGGCGGCAGTATTACACTGGTCTGCCAGCGTTCAAATCCCATATTTATGCTGGCCATTATGGCCTGAATTTCGTCCACATTACTGGTGTCTATTTTCGGTTTGGGTTTTTCCCGTTCATTTTCAGTGATCTTATAGCAGGTCAGGCGGCTCATACCGGATTTCCTCTGAGTGACAGCAATGTCGTGAACATGGCATCCATCGCCTCCACATGGCGCAAGGCAGCTGCCTGGGTCGCCCCCCAAACATAAAGTCCATGCCCACGAAGCAAAAGGCCCCATGCAGCCTGTCCAGTCGCAAATTCCGCTTCGACCCGCCTGGCCAGTCCGATCATGTCCTGATCATTAGCAAAAATCGGTATGCGGATGGTGGTCTCGTGGGTTGAAACACCGTCCAAAGCTTTTTGCAATTCAAGGCCGTGCAGGACGACACCGCCCTGATCTGCAAACAACATTGATGCAAGCACGGCGGATTGGGCATGAACATGGGCAATCGCGTGTGCTTCCGGTCGCGCGCGATATATGGCGGCGTGCAACGGGGCTTCCGCTGATGCGCGCGGATGGTCCGGCGTGGTGATTTCCATGACAATCAGGTTATCCGCAGCAAGTGCGGCCTTATCACCACCACTGGCGGTCACAAGCATCTGTGTGGGGCTGATGCGCACTGAAAAATTCCCGCTGGTCGCTGGTATCCATCCACGGCCAGCGCATCGGCTGGCCATTTCGATGACCGCTAGGGCAGAATCTGCCAAATCTTTTGAAAGTGGTGTGATTGTCACCCGGATCACCATAGGAATTTCGCGTCGTAAGTCGCATAATTATCACCAAACAGATGTCTGCAAAGGATGAATTTGTCCGGATGCGCCGATTGGCACTCCTTGGGGCAACCTGCTTGGTTTAAGGTTGGATCTTGGGCGTGAGTCGCCCGGAACGAATTGGATTTACCATTGGCCATAAAATATACACCACCCCAGCGGCTTGATCCGGATGCATTTTCTTCGCTTGATTCGCTGGAAGGTGTGGTGGACCGGCCAGCCATCCCGGCGGCGCCATCATCACAACGCTGGCTGGCTGCGGCCAAAAAAGTTGGACCTGGTCTTGGTATCGCCCTTCTGGTTGCCCTGTCCGCTTCATGGCTATCGGATCATTATGGTGCACCGGTCATGCTTTTTGCCCTTTTGCTGGGCATGGCGGTGAATTTCGTTTCCAAAGATACCCGCTGTAGGCCTGGGGTTGATTTTTCCGCCCGTACCGTGCTTCGCATCGGTGTGGCGTTATTGGGCGCGCGCATAACAATCTGGCAGATTCAGTCATTGGGCGCGCCGGTACTTG
>CAISDR010000417.1 GCA_903884125.1 uncultured bacterium | reverse complement strand
TTTAAACGTGCCCGATGATTTCAGAAATTTTAGACGCATCGAGCGCCAGGTGTCGAGTCTGCTTTGACCTGCGTATCATTGCCCTTATGCTGCAACGCCATGGTAGGTATTTAACCGTAATTCAGAGGCAGCGGGCGATGACAAAAACTGATCCACCGGACATAGCACATGACCGTCGACTGATCGGAAAACCAGACAGCCGCTGGCAGATCAATACGCCAGCCCTTGTGCTCGACCTTGATCTGGTGGACAAAAATATCGCCACGATGGCCAGCCATGCGGCAGCAGCCGGAATCAACCTGCGCCCCCACGGCAAAACCCATAAATCTGTCGAACTGGCCAGACGCCAGATATCAGCCGGTGCCATCGGCCTGTGTACAGCGCGTCTGGGAGAAGCAGAAGTTTTTGCACAGCAGGGGATCGGAAATATTCTGATCACGGCGCCGCTGGTTTCACCGATGGCAATCGCCCGCGCGATTGATCTGATCAGACACGGTCATGACCTCAAGCTGGTCGCAGATCATCCCGGACCGATTGGCGCGCTGGCACAGGCAGCAGGGCAAGCCGGTATGGTAGTGCAAATTCTGATTGATCTGGATATTGGCCTGCATCGCACCGGCATCAGCCCCGATCAGCATGCCATTGATCTGGCGCATCTGATTGCCGGTTACCCGGGTTTGAAACTGGTTGGCCTTCAAGCCTATGCCGGGCATCTGATGCATATTGCTGATGGCAATGAACGGAGAGAAAAATCGCTGGATGCGCTCCGCCCGGTCGGTCAACTGGCTGCAAAACTACGCGAGACGGGTTTTGATATCGGCATTGTTACCGGTGGTGGCACCGGCACATTTGACATTGACGCAACTGCCGGGATTTTCACCGAATTGCAGGTGGGCTCCTACCTGTTCATGGATGTGGAATATCTGGCGATAACCCGTCCCAATGAAACACCATGGCCGTTTCAGCCTGGTCTGTTTGTGCAGACCTGCGTTATCAGTACCAACGCACAGGGATTTGTTACGACTGATGCGGGTTTTAAGGCATTTGCCACAGACGGCCCCATGCCGATGGTTCATGCTGGCGCACCAGCGGGTAGCCGTTATCGCCATATGGGGGATGAACAGGGCGCGCTGATTTTGCCCGAACACGCCATGCCGCCTGCAATCGGCAGCATCATTACCTGCACCCTGCCCCATTGTGATCCGACAGTGAATCTATACGATTTCTATCATGTGGTGCGTGGTGATCAGTTGATTGACCTTTGGCCGATTGATGGTCGTGGCCGGGGCAGATGATTAAGCTCTGGGCAATTTCGGATTTACATCTGGCCAGCCAGATCAATCGCCGCGCGCTGGACGAATTGCCGGAGTATGGCGAAGACTGGATTGTACTGGCCGGAGATATCTGCGAGACCCAGCGTCAATTGGCCGATGCGATAGAAGTGTTTTCGCGCCGCTTTGCCAAAGTGATCTGGGTGCCGGGCAATCACGAATTATGGGCGCAGCGGCGCGGCCCTTTGCGCGGCGTTTCCAAATATGAGGCGATGGTCGACATCGCCCGTCATCACGGCGC
>CAISDR010000416.1 GCA_903884125.1 uncultured bacterium | reverse complement strand
GGTACACTACTTCAACGTCCACCACGCTTTTGACAATTTTGCCCCACGTTTCACCCACATTAGCTAGGGTGAAATACACATCAATTTTCTTTCCTTCTTTGACATTTCCAATGATTGCTTCGCGCAATATGATCCTAGGGCGGTGCGTAGAAACGAACTCGGATCGCGCAAGCTCAACTTCACTGCGCGCCAGATTGATAGACTGTTTCGTCAGCCATCCTTGCCAAACACTGGTGCCTGCAAGGACAACAGTGAAGACTGCCAGGAACGCTGTGAAAGTGGCTACAGGGTCAGTCCAAAGCTTCTGCCACCACCCCTTGCTGTCTTCGGTGTAGCCGCAGCCGTGCTTGCATGTGGCTTCCACGTACAATGGTGAAGTTGAAGTCGCGCCAGTATTTCCCGCTGGGATGGCATGACCACGGTTTGCCTGCTGATCTTGAATGACATTTGGACTGGTGATTGGTGCGCGCACTTGATCTGCGTGGGGTGGCGACGCAAGCGCGGTTATTTCGGCGAATGACACCGTCGCCACAAGCGCAAACAAAAGGAATATTCCGGCCTTAGCCATTCCGGTCCCATTTTTTGACTAAGGTATCAGTCCCGCCGTCTTTGGCAACGCGCGCGGTCGGTACAGGGCATTCAGCCTGTCATTCGGCCTGGGCACCTGCCGATGGCCAAACTGCCATTGGCGGCGTCCTTCGGCTTCAGAAGGGATTTCTATACCTTCATGGTGTCGGGTACGCTTACTGGCTTTTCGTCTTCGCCGACCCTATTCCAAGACCTGTATTTCCAAGGCTGCACCATTTCCAATGGCGTGATCCTGGGTGTGAAATGCAGCGTGCCATCCTGTCCGGCTATTTGACCAAGTTTCCTCAAAAGCACCGGCACAAGACTTTCAGGCACGAACAGCCATGGTCGCACGTCCCACTCTGCCGGCAAAAAGCTGTCACGTGTGAGCGCAACGCGCACTTTCTGCCAATGTTCGTGCCAGTCTTTCACGCGTGCAGTCAACGTCGTTAGCTGCTTGCCGTACGATATTTCACATAGGAAGATGCACTTATTGCGGAAGTCGGACGCGACGGCATCGCAGTACCAATGCGGCCCACTGCTGTCTGGGTTGTCAGCTTGGTTTAGCTGAATGCAGCATTCGGTATTGACGAAAATTGCTCGGTCGGCTCGCAGATAATCAATAACAACGCTTTCATAGTAATTCATTGCGCTTCCCTAGCTGGGATGCTTTCGCTATTTGCCATTATTCATTCCGTTTTGTTGGTAAAGGCTAAGGATCATGTCGTTTGTCGGCAATCCAAGCTCCTCCACATCGCGGTGCTGAAGATATTTTTGTACGCCGTTCCCAAACTTTCCGCCTTGGCGATTATAGGGTGGTTCGGCGGTACTAATTAGAATTGCTTCGATGTGATTCAGTACCGCGCCCACGGTTGTGTGTGCGCCAATGGCGACGGCTGCCAGATCTCCGTCGTCCTTTACCCACCTTGTTCCAAACCATGAGAATAAACTCCATCGATCAGCCAACGCATCTTTTCTGTGGTCTTTTAGGCGATCAAAAAGCCGACGCTTATCGTTCGCTCCAGCTTGGCCAACATACACTAGCTTGAAACTGGAATCGTAAAGTGCGTAGCCCCCCTGCTGTTCCCGAAAATTTATTGGGTCTGACTTTTTATTCGTCGCGGGAACGCCAAGCAGGAGGGGGAGGGCAGTGGCGCGTATCCACGGTTGGAGGGCCAGCACAATCAGTATCTCGGCAAGCAACTGGGCAGCTTCGGGTTGAGCGTTCGCATACATCCAGCAATGAACCCGCCAGGGCGAACACTTAGCACCGATCAAATCCAGGCGATCGTGTCCTACTTGGGCGGCGATTGAACCACTGTTCCTTAAGCATTGAATGGTTATGCGCTCAGAACGTTCACTTTGCGCCAAATCAAGGTGCCGCCAGGTCTCTTCGCGCCAAATACGCTGGTGGCCGCGACCGCGGCATCTATGGAGAAAAGCGGAGGTGTCATGACATACAAGTCTCTTATGGTTCACCTGGAGCTTAATGGCGATAATGAGGGCGTGCTGAAAATCGCTGGGGACCTTGCCCAGAAGTTTGACGCAAGAGTTATCGGTATTGCGGCGTGCCAGCCGCTTCAGCTCCTCGCCTATGAGGGCTTCTCAGACGGCGAAGCCATGGTCATGGACCGCACCGAAATAGAAAAAGAACTGGACGTCGCGGCCGCCCAATTTCACGCGGCGCTGCAACCGCGCGCCAGGCACATCGAATGGCGATCTGCGATTACCTATGGATCCCTGGCGGAGTATATCGCCGACCAGGCCCGTGCCGCCGACCTGATCATCACCGGCAAAGACCTGGGTGCAAACCTGCTGGACGAGAGCCGCAGGGTCAATGTTGGCGACCTGGTTATGCGTGCGGGCAGGCCCGTGCTCATTGTGCCCCAGGGCGTGACGGCACTGAACATGCACAATGTGATTATCGGTTGGAAGGAAGCCCGAGAAGCCCGCAAGGCGGTTGCGGACGCGTTGCCCCTGTTACAGCTGGCCGGGCAGGCGACTGTGTTGGCGGTTACCACGCAGGATGCCTGTGATCGCACCCGTGGACAGGTTCAGGACGTCGCCAAATGGCTGGAAGAGCAT
>CAISDR010000415.1 GCA_903884125.1 uncultured bacterium | reverse complement strand
TCATCACCTCAGTCGCGGGTGATTTCTTTGTGGATCGTCCGGACAGCGCCGGTCCTGCCATGCCGGTTTACGAAGCAAAATGCGTCGATGATCAGGGCCGTGACCTGCCGGTTGGCGAAATTGGCGAATTATGGGTGCGCGGGGCGTCGGTAATCAAAGGCTATATTAACCGTCCGGAAGCAACGGCAGAGACGATCACCGACGGCTGGTTGCATACAGGTGATGTGGCGCGTATCGATCAGGACGGGTTCATTTATATTGTAGACCGTAAAAAAGATATGGTTCTGCGCGGTGGCGAAAACATCTATTGCGCCGAAGTTGAAGCAACCCTGCATCGACATGCCGGCGTTGCGGAATGCTCCGCGTTTGGTGTGCCGGATGCGCGTCTGGGCGAAGAGATCGGTGTCGCTGTTGTTCCCCATGCCGGAACGGATTTGAGAGCCGACGCGCTGCGCCAACACTGTTCGGCACTGGTTGCCAAACACAAGGTGCCCCGATACATCTGGATATTGCCTGATGGGCTGCCCAGAAATGCCAATGGAAAATTCCTGAAACGACAGCTGCGCGAGATGCTGAATCTGGCCGATGCCACCTGACATTTGATCGACCCGGAAGCTCGGAGACCCGCTGATGACCCTATCCCAAGTTGCCGCAGAAAATGAAGATCAGGCCGCCTATTGGAACGGCCCAAGTGGTGTCAAATGGGTTGATCATCAAAGCCAGATGGACAAGGTGCTCGACCCGCTGGGACAGATTGCGCTGGATGTCGCAGGTCCCGATCTGGGCGAGCGGATCATTGATATCGGTTGCGGATGTGGCGCAACCAGCATTCTGCTGGCTGATCGTGTGGGCCGTCAGGGCAAGGTGCTCGGTGTTGATATTTCAGAGCCGATGCTGGGGCTGGCACGTCAGCGGGCGGGCGATAGAACACAGGTGGAATTCAGAAATGCTGATGCATCGGTTTATGATTTCACCGGCTTTGAAGCCGACCAGCTTTTTTCCCGCTTTGGGGTGATGTTTTTTCGTGATCCGGTCAAGGCATTTGCCAATATCCGCAAAGGTCTTAAATCAGGTGCGCGCCTGACCTTTGTCTGCTGGCGGCCATTGCCATTGAACGGATGGATGTACACGCCGCTGCAATCAGCCCTCAGTATCATTCCAGCGCCGCCGCCGACAGCACCTGACGAGCCGGGTCCCTTTGCTTTTGCCGATGACAGCCGGGTAACCGCTCTGCTGAGCAATGCAGGATTTTCAGATATCAAATTCACGCCTGCTGATCGAATGATGACACTGGGGCGGGCCGGGAATTCCGCCGACGACTTCAAAACGGCAGTTGATTTCGCGATTATGTTCGGACCATTGGGACGACTGCTTGGCGAAATGGATAAAACAAGGATTGCCGATGTGCGTCAGGCAATCGAAAAAGGTCTTGAGTCCCATCGTACGCAAACAGGCGTCAAACTTCCGGCGGCTGTCTGGATTGTCACAGCGCGCAATTCGTGACCTGCCAGGATTTGAAGCGCGCATAGAAATCGGACGGAAATGATTGAAATTCTGACGGCACTTGCACCGGTCATCATCCTGATCGGCGTTGGCAAAATTCTTGCTGCCATCCGGTTTCTGGATGACATCGGCTGGTCGGTGATTGATCGTGTGGCATACTATGTCTTTTTTCCGACACTTCTGTTTTCTGATCTGGCAACAGCTGATCTTCAGGCTGGCGAAGCCGTTCCACTGGCGCTGGCGCTGGTATCGGCCCAGAGCGTTATGGCTTTTGCTTTGCTGGCATTACGGTCAAAGCTGGCGCTGGGTGGTCCGGAATTTTCATCCGTTTTTCAGGGCGCCGTGCGCTGGAATTCATTTGTAGCCCTGGCATTGGCCGCAAATCTGCATGGCGTCGACGGCGTCGCACTTGTGGCAGTCGGGCTTGCTGTGATGGTGCCGATGGCCAATGTGTTTTCGGTGTATGTGCTGGCACGCTATGCTCAGGGGCGGAATATCGACCTGCGCGCCACCATCGGGATGCTGTCGCGTAATCCGTTACTGATCGCGTGCCTTGCGGGTCTGGCAAGTCACGCATTCCCGCCATTGCCCGGGGTTGTTATCAAAGCCACCCAGATTCTGGGGTCAGCCACATTGCCATTGGGACTCTTATCGGCCGGCGCCGGTCTTGATCTGAACGCCGGTTTCGGCAGCACACGTGTGGTAATCTGGGCAAGTGTGCTGAAACTTGTCGCCATGCCTGTGTTGGTGTTCCTTGGCTGTTTTGTTTTTGGTGTTCATGGCATGGCGCGGGAAATGGCGGTGCTTTGCGGGGCGGTGCCCGGCGCCACGATGTCCTATGTGCTGGCACGGCAGATGAACGGGCATGCCCCGATGATTGCAAGTATCATTACAGCGACAACATTGGGGGCGGCGGTAAGTTTGCCGATCGCCCTGGCTCTTCTGCGCCTGCTCTAGGCCAGATGGGGCAGGCACCCGCTGCCATCCAGAATCTGCCTAAGTGCTACGTCCTGAGCGACGGCTGCATATTTTGATTTTAGCGCGGCAAGCGACTTCGCATGATATTTCTGCGGCTGCTGCGTATAAGATTTGCCCGAAATTTCAACCGTAAACTCTGCCGCATTGCTGGCAAGTGCGGATGCATTTGCATTTGTCCAGGGCAGAAATGTGCGGGCGATGTAGTTCAGTATCGGCATCAGGGTCGATGACAGACTATCCCATTCTTCAAATGTCCCTTCTGCGCGGGGATCAATCATTCGAAGACACCAGTCCAGAACAATGGGCGCTCGTCCGCGCAGAATACCGCCGCAAGTGGGATCAACAGATGCCTCATACAATTGCGCGGCCAGACCGAAATCACCAAATGATGGTCGCGCGCCGAATAAATACCGGCGCGAGGCCAGATGCGCAGATAACAGGTCTATCAGTTCCAGAAAATATTCCTGAATTAAAGGGGCTGTTGCAGAGCTTGAGCCAACGAAAAATCCACGTCCGGTCATGCGCCCGCGGATCAGATCGGCCAGCCCGCTGATATCGGCATCACCCGCCAGTGGCTGCGCCAGCCGTGCCAGTGTTTTTGCGGCAGCGCGCTGGTCCAGTTCGTCCCACCACCGATAATGGAACATGATCTTGTTGCCCCATTCATCACCAAATTCCTCAATCAATGCTGACAGAAAACGAAGTGGTAAAGATTCAGGATGTATGGACGGCGCCGGGAATTCGCGTTCCAGCATTTCGATAATTGGCGTTGAATCCTGCACACCTTCACCGCCGGGTGTGACCAGTGTCGGGACAATCGGCAGCTTCGCAACCGCTTTATAGGCGCTGTCATTAGATGGCTGACGGGCAATCCATTGGTGGGCTATACCCTTGTAGCGCAAGTATGACCGGACCTTGACTGAATAAGGTGACATTTCCGAGCCGTAAAGCTGATAGATCGCGTCTGACATAAGTTCATCCCCGGGTTTCATTTTTCTATCAAATGCGGCGCCCGCAATGTTTCAATCTGCCAGCTTGGCCGCAACGTTACAATCCAATATTCTCGACCGCCTGCGCCATCGAGATGATCTGCCTTAGGCCGACGCCGGGACTATTGAGTATCTGCGTTGGGTGGCGGCTATAGTTGCAGGCTGGAGCCATGGAGACTTGAGCCAGTGCGACAAACTCATAGCCCTGCGCTATCTTCTGATCGGCAGTTTCGGCGATTGCCTTGAGATAGCTTAACTGATCGCCAGTTTCAAAAAATGGCCATGCATCCGGAACAAGAGCAACCTCAGCCGACGGGCCGAACAGTCTGCGCGTTGGATCAAGCGTTGTTTCAATTGTCGCAAGTACGATGAATGGTCCGTGGCGGCTGTTACACGCGCGGGCCAGCGCACGGTCAACGCGCAGATGAGGCGTTGAAAGCTGCAACATCTGGTCAAGTGCCGGTCCCAGAGTTGAACAGGTAAGCAATAATCCGTCCACACCATCAGCGGCCCGGTTAAGGGCCAGTTGTGCTTTCGCCGCAATCTCTGGCGTCAGACCCCCGGCCTTCAGCGCTTCATCCAGCAGCTGCGGGTACACATGATGGACAAGGGCAACTACATCAGTGCCGTCGTTACCGGGACCAAGTGTATCCAAGGCCTGATCAAGCACTGACGCATTGCTTTCAGCAGTATGCAGGCAGGCGATTTTTAACGCCATGTCTAGCTGACCTGAAAACCTGAGGGAAATGGTTCAAGGTCGTCGATCCAGATCTGGTTCATGCCTGTTGTATAGGCCTGACCTTCAATCGATGGCACAATTGCGCGATAGGTGCCGACTTTGGTCACCTCCTCGATCCGTGCGACAAATACGCTGCGGATAATGCTTTGATGATTAAGCGACGCGCCCTGTGACAGTCGGCCGCGATCATGTAACTGGGCAAGGCGTGCTGACGTGCCGGTGCCACATGGCGAACGGTCAATCGCATTTGATCCATAGAATACGGCGGCACGCGCGGTGTGACAATCATCCGCCCACGGGTCAGCCCAGAGTATGTGGCTTACGCCCCTGATAGTGGAATCATCGGGATGAACCGGCACATAGGTCTTTGCAATAAGATCCCGGATGATCGGACTTTTCGCCAGAATTCCTTTGGCACCAAGATCGTCGATTCCCGTGTAGCTGCCCTGTGGTTCGATGATGGCGTAAAAATTTCCGCCATAAGCGATATCCATTTTCAATGCGCCCCATTCCGGGACCTGGATTTCCAGATCCCGCATAATGACGAAACTCGGGACATTTCTGAATCTGACCGAGGTTACTTTGTTGCCCTGCCGGGTGTATTGAACCCTGATCAGGCCAGCGGGTACCTCGACGTTCAGAATACCTTCTGTTTTGGGTTGGGCCAGGCCATGTTCCAGCGCAAATGTGATCATGCCGATTGACCCGTGGCCGCACATGGGCAGGCAACCGCTGGTCTCCATGAAAAGAATTGCGAAATCATTGGCCGGATCGCACGGCGGATAAATAAACCCGCCCGACATCATGTCATGACCGCGCGGTTCGTACATCAATCCCTGTCTGATCCAGTCATAGCGCGCGATAAAGTCGGCACGCTTCTCGCTCATCGTGCGACCAGCAAGATTTGGTGCACCGCCTGTGACCAGACGGACCGGATTGCCAGCCGTGTGGCCGTCTATGCAGAAAAATGTCGATCGCATGGCTGAAACTCACTTTGTCAGAACGGGCCGGGTGGCAATGGCCTGCCTGACCATGCTGGTAACCTGCTCGCGCCGGGCGCCTGCCAAGGGCAGTCGTGGCGGACGCACCCATTCCGTGCCGCGCCCCATCATGGTTTCTGCCAGCTTTATGGATTGAACCAGATCGTGTTCTGCATCCAGGTGTAGAAGCGGCATGAACCAGCGGTAAATCCGGCGGGCCGTTTCAAGGTCACCGACATCAAGTGCTGCTACCATCGCCAAGGATTCGGCCGGAAAGGCGTTGGTCAGGCCGGATACCCAGCCCTGTGCACCAAGGATCATGCCTTCAAGGGCCACATCATCCAGACCAGCGAATAAAATGAACCGATCACCAAATGCATTGGCCAGATCGGAAAACCGTCTCGGGTCCGGGGCGCTTTCCTTGATGGCGACAATATTGGGAATGCGCGCCAGTTCCTCCAGAACAGGCAGCGTGATATTCACGCGATAGGCAGGTGGATTGTTATAGAGCATTATGGGCAGGCTGGTTGCCCGCGCCACCGCGCTGAAATGTGCGATCAGTTCCGCTTCGGATGGAACATAAACCATGGCGGGCAGAACCATCAGGCCCGCAAGACCGATTTTTTCAGCGTCCTGTGCATATTGCACCGCGCTGGCAGTGGTAAATTCCGATACGCCGCTAAGCACCGGTATGCGATTGCCAACATTTTGCTGCGCGAGGGTCATCACCGCGCGCTTTTCTTCGGCATTCAGCGAATTGTTTTCGCCCACGGTGCCAAGGATCACCATGCCATGGACGCCGTCATCGACAAGTGCCCGCTGCACGCGGGCGGTGCCGTCCAGATCAAGGGTCAGATCCGGGTTAAATTGGGTGGTAGCTGCCGGAAATACACCGGCCCATGAGACTGATCGGTCTGTTACCTTGGGCTGCGTCATCATTCTTTCCATCTGGACTGTTACATGTGTGTGAACATGGCGAATGGCCCAAGCGGATACTTTTTGTTCGGGGTTGTCCAGTCTTACGATTCGGCCCTAGTGTCCCATTGGATTATTTTAGCGGAGCTTCCGAGATGTCATGGCTTGAAATTATTGTCATTGCAATCATTCAGGGGGCGACGGAATTTTTCCCGGTTTCCAGTCTGGGGCATGCCGTAATTGTTCCCGGACTGTTTGGGTGGGAAGCCCTGCAGAGCGATCCCGGCTTTCTGGCATTTCTGATTATTCTGCATTTTGGCACGGCGATCGCCCTTCTGCTTTATTTCTGGCGTGACTGGATTGGTTTGCTGGCGGCCTTCCGGCCCCAGAAGTCAGCAGAAAGCCAGCGGGCGCGGCGACTGATTTTCATGCTGGTTATTGGCACAGTGCCGGTGGCCGTACTGGGGCTTGCGTTCAACCATGCGATAAAAATGCTGTTTGCCACACCGATTGTGGCATCGGTCTTTCTGATTGCGAATGGGGCATTGCTGTATTTTGGCGACCGCCCCGCCAGACAGGCGCGGTCAAATCTGGACGCGATCACCATTCGGCAGGTGCTTTTCGTGGGCTTTATGCAATGCCTGGCATTGATCCCGGGGATCTCACGTTCGGGTGCCAGCATTATTGGTGGCCTGATGATCGGCCTGACTGAGGCAGAGGCTGCACACCTTTCATTTTTGCTGGCAACACCGGCCATTTTCGGTGCTGGCGTTCTGGAGATTCCCAAACTGATGCGCCTGGAGCATGGTGTTATCGATATCTGGGGCGCAATTGCCGGAGCGGTTATTGCAGGCGTTCTGGCATTTCTGAGTATTGTGATTTTGATGGCCTGGCTGAAAGGGCGCAACCTGCATGCCCTGCGCCCCTTTGCCGGATATTGTGCGGTTGCTGGTTTTGGCAGTCTGGTATTCTATCTGGTATGACAGACAGCTAGCCTTCTTCAGGGCTCGACCACAAGCGTTACACGCCTGTTCAAACTGCGACCTGCAGGCGGGGCGGCTACCGGGCGCGTGTCAGCATAACCGATTGCCCTCAGGCGTGTCGGCGCAATTCCCTGATCAGCCAGAAGCCGTGTCACAGCCCCCGCCCGTGCAGCGGACAATTCCCAATTGGACGGGAATCTGGCAGTGGAAATGGGAACATCGTCGGTATGCCCTTCAACTGATATTACGCCTGCCATGGATTGCAGAAACGGCAAGATCTGACGGATAACCTTTCCGCCATCGCCGGACAGGTCTGCCTGACCGGATGCAAACAGCACCTTGTCAGAAATCTGAATGCGAATCTGACGATCTGTGGTCTCAAACGCAATTTCTTTTGGAAGCCCGGATTTCAGCAGACTGTCTAAAAGTTTGCGGCCGTCCGGCGACAGCGGCGGCTGGGAATTGGCACTATCATCGGTTGCGGCCGCTTTTTTACCAGCGACCGGGGTCGCGGCCGCCGATGTGATTGTATCTTCAGTGCCACTGCTGTCGGTAGGGCCAGGCAGGATATCATTTTCGCCAGGTGATATGGGCCAGCTTGAAACGCGGGGGCCTGCGGTCCGCCCATCGACCCGCGAAGATCCACCCGAAGAATCTTTGCTACTGGCAATTGGCGCCGAGCCCGACTGTACCTGGCCCGCCGCGCCACGTTCGCGCATATCGATCCGGTCGAATTTCCGCTCTATGGTCATGATAGCGACCATGCCAAGAAATACGATCATCAGCAAAGTGACCATGTCCATATAGCTGACGACCCAGTCTTCGGCCTCTTCGATATCCGGGCGAGGCATCGAGTCTGCAGAAGCGCTGGTTCGCGGTGACTGCGCCCGATCACGGCGCGAAGCTTTCACAGCAATTTCTGCTTCTTTTCTCAGAGATTGTTCGTCTGATCCTGCGCCGGCAGGTCTTGGCTGGTCAGCGGCT
>CAISDR010000414.1 GCA_903884125.1 uncultured bacterium | reverse complement strand
TGATCACCTCACGATTATCGCCGCCATATTTGGCAGAACTGATGCGCCGCAGCGCCGTCACTCTCAATCGCAGATATTCAGCTTCCGTGAAATGCGGCCTCCGTGTTCGCGTCATGGCCTCATTGAAGAACGGCACGCTGGGTGGCTCACTGATCCAAGCACGAGCGTTGGCGTGATCCAGCAGCTGCCTCAGCACGCT
The DNA here is from genome assembly GCA_903884125.1 of uncultured bacterium. Classification (GTDB taxonomy): domain Bacteria; phylum Pseudomonadota; class Alphaproteobacteria; order CAISDR01; family CAISDR01; genus CAISDR01. Next base: position 2,347 of record CAISDR010000414.1, on the reverse strand, counting down.
ATTCTCGCGATTGATGGTCTGTGGCAGTGGCTCAGGCGAGTTCTTGGATCTGCGATGGGCGAGATAGTCCAGTATCACGGCGGGAGTGATCATAGACACATCCCTGAACTCTCCAAAGAACGGGTTGAGATGCCTGCCTATGGTATCCCTGTGATAGTTGCGGCGTGCGCCCTGACCCAGCTGTTCCACATAACTTGCGACCAGTTCCGACCAACTCACAGCCCGCAGCTGCTCACCCCGCGATACCTTGTGCTTGATGCCCAGATACCATGCCATGGCCCGCTCGGTAGCCTCACGCCAGTCTTCGGTGCGCATGCTGGCACAGACAGTTACGCCCGCGATGTTAGCGCGTGCTTGTAGGTAACGGCTGTTGGGTTGTCGCTGGATGGCAAGCCCACTCACGATGTGGACACGGTGGATGGGGACAATGCGAGTGGAAGCAGCTGCCATACACGGAGCTTAGCTTCTGGAGTTAAAATTGAGCTACCAAAAGTAGCGTCTGACTAATTGATACAGGGAACAAATTCGAGGAACAAATCCTTCTTGTCTACTAGCGCAAAATCAGCCAGCCATTTTTCAGCGTTCTGATGTGCAGTATCGATCTGATCCAATCGGAGCTTTTCCTCAACTGCAGCACGCAGCTTAACACCCTGAGCGGAGCCTATAATGGCAGCAACATTATATAGCAAATGCGCCTGAACAAGATCTTTCTCAGCGCCATCGCGATGGATACGGGTAACCGCACTGAAAGGGCGACGATTGAACCCAATACAAGGACGGAAAAGCCAATGCCAACTTCATTAAGCGGTAGGCTAAATCCGGCCATGCCAAGCACCCCGCCCATGACCATCATTGCAACGAAGCTGGCCGGGACGGCCCATACGGCTCTACCTCCAAGATTGACGGCGAGCAGGCCAACCGAAACCATGGCTAAGATATGGTCAACACCCAACAAAATCAGCAGAAACGTAAACGCTTGCGATAAAACGAGTAGGCCCGTGAGGGTAAAGCCCATGCCAACGGCGAGCGAAAAGGGTTGCCCTTTCCGATCAGTTATCCAACCAATAATCGGCTGTAAAATCGAAGCCGTGCCCTGCCAGGTCAGCGTAATCAAGCCGACTTCGGCAAAGCTAAGCCCGTATGACTGTTTCAAAATGGGATAGATCGACGGAATAAGCGATTGAATCATGTCGTTCAACAGATGACCAACAGAGATCGCGATCAGAATCTGAAACGCGGTCGTTTGCGTGTTTGAGGGCAACGCGTCGTCAGCCACATTCATATCTTTCATAGTCGATTCATTTGCGCTTTAGCTCGGATCCCTTGTCGTTCATAAGTCAAACAGGCCGCATTAACGACCCATTCCGGTGCAAACCTCCCTCGCGATTTGTCCGTTTCATTCCTTGTGTAATCAACGCATAGCGACGTTCACATCCGGAAATTGATCTTTTGCTCTGGTGGCAGATCATCGAGGCTGGTAGGCTTTCAAACATAAGGTCAAATTACCGAAGCGTGTAAGGATACGCGGTGTTGGGTTTTAATGAGACACAATTAAGGTCAGCGCGTGCGGAGCTGCGTTCTATGTTGTCTGAAGCTTCGTTTATGAAGCCTGAATGGTTTGGTGCCAGTACTTGGGTTCAGCATGCACCTTTTGCATTTTTTCTGATTGAGGCCACAAAACCACGCTCCTATGTGGAACTCGGGTCTCATCACGGCTATTCATTTTTTGCCGTTTGCCAAGCTGTCAAAGCCTATCAGCTCGCAACACAATGCTACGCCGTCGATACATGGCAGGGAGACGAGCACGCTGGATTTTACGATAAATTGGTGTTTGACTCTGTCGATTACCATCGAGCAATCCATTACCCAGATTTTGCCAATCTTAAACGGATGATTTTTGATGAGGCTCTGTCACATTTCGAGGATCATTCCATCGACGTGCTCCACATTGACGGTCGGCATTTCTACGAAGACGTAAGGCATGATTTCGAAAGTTGGCTTCCCAAACTGTCCGACAGCGGAATTGTGTTGCTACATGATACGCAGGTTCGAGACAAAAATTTTGGCGTCTATCGCCTATGGGACGAGATTTCGTCCCGTTATCCAAGCTTTGAATTCCACCACGGTCACGGTCTTGGTATAGCTGCCGTTGGCAAAACAGTCCCAGTCGAACTTAACGCCCTTTTTGGCGCGAAGCAGGACTCAGAGGCAGTATTTTTGATACGAAACGCCTATGAGCGCCTCGGAAACAGCTTAGAAATTGATGCAAAATTAGCAAAAAAGGCGCGCAAGGAAAATTCTCAATCTCCTATAAAGCGATTCATCCATCGTCTAAAGTCCCGCTGAT
>CAISDR010000413.1 GCA_903884125.1 uncultured bacterium | reverse complement strand
GTCGCGAGCTGGCCGAAGCCAAGAATCAGGCAGAAGCGCTGATCAATGCCACGGAAAAAACCCTGTCGGAAAATGCCGACAAGGTTGCCGAAGCGGACAAGAATGCAATCGAGGCGGAAATTGCCGCCCTGCGCACGGCCCTTGAAAGCCAGGATGCGGGCGAGATCAAAGCCAAGATTGAAAATCTGACCAAGGCCTCGTTCAAACTGGGCGAAGCCATGTACAAGCCCGAAGGAGATGCCGAGGGTGGTGACGCCGGTGGTGCCTCGGGGGCATCCGACAGCGCCCATGACAATGTGGTCGATGCCGACTTCGAAGAGGTGGATGACAAAAAGCGCAAAGGCGCCCACTAAGGATTGACCGGCCGCACGGGTGAATGAATTCATCCGTGCGGTCCCTCACCGGGGGAGTGTGGCGTCATGTCAAAGCGTGATTATTACGAAGTATTGGGCGTCAAACGTGGCACAGGGGCCGATGATCTGAAAAAGGCCTATCGCAAGCTGGCGATGGAAACCCATCCGGATCGCAATCCCGGCAATGCTGAAGCCGAAGCCCGGTTCAAGGAAATCAACGAAGCCTATGACGTCTTGAAAGACGATCAGAAGCGTGCGGCCTATGACCAGTTCGGTCATGCAGCCTTTGAAGGCGGGCGAGGCGGCGCAGGACCTGGTGCGGCCGGTTTCGGCTTTGATTTTTCATCCTCCTTTGCCGATGTTTTCGATGACCTGTTCGGCGATGTGCTGGGCGGCGGCAGGCGTGGTGGTGGACAGGGGCGCAACAATCGTGGCGCCGATCTGCGCCATAATCTGGAAATCAGCCTCGAAGACGCCTATGCCGGGGTTAAGACCAATATCAAGGTACCAACATCGGTCCAGTGCGAAAGCTGTAATGGCATGGGTGCGGAGGCCGGGTCAAAACCGGTCAACTGCCGGACCTGTAACGGGGCAGGAAAAGTCCGCGCCCAGCAGGGCTTTTTCACCATCGAGCGCACCTGCCCGACCTGTGGCGGGGCGGGCCGGACGATTGACAAACCCTGTCGTCCCTGCGGCGGCGCAGGCCGGGTGACACGGGAAAAAACCCTGCAGGTTCAAATCCCCGCCGGGGTTGAAGATGGCACGCGCATCCGCCTCACCGCCGAAGGTGAAGCCGGTATTCGTGGCGGATCACCGGGCGACCTTTATATTTTCCTGTCCGTCAAACCACATGCGCTTTTCCAGCGCGAAGGCGCGGACCTGTTATGCCGCGTGCCGATTTCAATGGCGACCGCCGCCCTGGGTGGATCGATTGAAGTGCCCGGCCTTGATGGCAAACGCACCAAGGTCACAATCCCGCCAGGTACCCAGACCGGCCGCCAGTTCCGCCTGCGCGGCAAAGGCATGCCGGTATTGCGATCAGATCAGTTTGGTGAACTCTATATCCAGACCTTTGTGGAAACACCGATGAATCTGACCGCAAAGCAAAAGGAACTGCTGGCGGAATTTGAAAAGGCAGGCACCGCGGAAACCAACCCTGAATCCAGTGGGTTTTTCTCCAAGGTCATGGAGTTTTTCGCAGGCGATGGCGGGAAGTCTTGAAACGCGCACAACCATATCGCTTCGGCGTGATTGGCGCAGGTGGCCGGATGGGGGCCGCCCTGATTCAGACGCTGACCCAGAATGGGCTGATCATCGCAGCTGCATGCGAGCGAACCGGTCATCAGGCAGTGGGCCGTGATATCGGTACCCGGGGCGGCGTTGAACCAGTTGGCATTTCGATAACCGATGACCCACGGGCGACACTAGAGGCCTGTGACATTGCAATTGATTTCACGATACCTGATGCTTCGGTCCAACATGCGGAACTTGCCGCATCTTTGGGCAGGCGTCTGGTCATTGGGACCACCGGCCTTGGCGCGGCACACGATCAGGCCATTGCAAATGCGGCGCGGCAGGTTCCGATCGTAAAATCCGGCAGCTTTGCGCTGGGAATTGCGGTGATGGCGCGACTGGTGGAATTGACCGCAAAAACGCTGGATCAATTCGATCTGGAAATCCTTGAGATGCACCATCGCCACAAGGTGGATGCGCCATCAGGCACTGCACTTCTGATCGGTGAGGCGGCAGCGCGTGGCAGGGGTGTAAAACTGGATCACGTAGCCGTGCGCGCCCGCGATGGCCAGACCGGCCCGCGCCCCGACGGTGCAATCGGCTTTCAGTCCTTGCGCGGGGGCAGTGTGATTGGCGACCACACGCTGATCGCCGCAGGTCCCAATGAGCGCATCGAGATAAAACACATCGCCGAAAACCGCCTGATGTTTGCATCCGGCGCGGTTAAAGCCGCCCTTTGGCTGGGCGCACAGGGTCCGGGTCTTTACAGCCTGAATGATGTGCTTGGGCTTTAGCTGCTAACGGGTGGCGATTGCCACCGCCGCCCCCGCCATGACCACAGCCGTTCCGGTATTGATGCGTTTAAGCGCGCGTTCGGAACGGAACACACGTCGCGCGCGGTCAGCCAGAATGGCGATCATGGACAATACCGGTGAGATCACCAGCACAACAACGGTTGCCAGTTCCAGATAGACGGTCATGTCAATTTTTTCCATGTCGACCACCAGCGGCATGATCGACAGAAAAAACACGATTGGCTTGGGATTGCCAAGACAAAGGGTGAAGCTGGACATGAACGCCGCATATGGTTTTTCGGCGATGGCATCAGGAGCGATTTCAACCGGTTGTGTCGGGCTTTTGAATATCTTCCACGCCATCCACATCAGATAGGCCGCACCCGCATACCGAAAAATCTGGAACGCCGTTTCAAATGTATGGGCAACGGTTGCAAGGCCCAGTACCGCCAGGGTCATCAACACCAGATCCCCCAGTGTAAATCCCGCCACAAACCACGGCAGACCACCCAGTCCCCGACCAAGCGAGCGCGCGATGATCAGTGCAATACCCGGACCCGGCGTCGCCACTGCCACAAAATAAACCCCGGCAAAGATCAGAAGGTTTGCAAGCGTCATGACTGGACTTCCACGATAGGTTCGGGCATGGCGGGCTTGGATTTCAGATTTGGCAAAAATATCGCCAGCATGCCCAACGCTGGAATGAACGCGCATAACTGATAGACGAAACCGATGCCACGCATATCTGCCAACTCGCCAAGAAATGCCGCCGATATACCACCAAGGCCGAAAGCAAATCCGAATAACAGGCCCGACATGGTACCAACCCGATTGGGCACCAGTTCCTGGGCATAGACCACAATTGCCGAAAAGGCCGACGACAAAATAAGTCCGATGGGAATGGTAAGTATCACCGTCAGAATCAACCCGTAATCTGCGATCTGACCCACCAGCGGCAGCGCCATGGAAAAGGGTAAAACCCCCAGAATGGAAAACCAGATCACATAGCGTCGCCCGATGCGGTCACCAATGGGACCACCGGCGAATGTGCCAACGGCTACGGCCGCAAAAAAGATGAACAGAAATATCTGGCCCTGCCCGAAGGAAACACCGAAGGTCTCGTGCAGATAGAAAATGTAATAGTTCGACAGGCTGGCCATATAAAAATATTTTGACGCAATCAGCGCCAGTAATATCCCGATCAGTCCAATGACGCGGCCATTGGGCATTGGACTTTTGGTGCGCAAATGCATCGGTTTCAGTTTTGGCACATCCGCAATTTGCGCGCGATACCACAGTCCCACTTGCCACAAAATCACCATGCCGCAAATGGCTGCCAGCGAAAACCAGGCAATGCGACCCTGCGCGCCCGGCACGATGATAAAAGCAGCCATTAACGGACCAAGGGATGATCCCAGGTTGCCACCAACCTGAAAGAAGCTTTGGGCAAAACCGTGGCGCCCACCGGATGCCATGCGGGCGATGCGCGAACTTTCCGGATGGAAAATCGCCGACCCGGTTCCAACCAGCGCCAGCGCGGGCAGCAAAAGCGCGAACCGGTCCGCCTGAGACAATAAAATGAGCCCGCACAGCGTCGCGGCCATGCCCACCACCAGGAAAAACGGCTGGGGTCGCCGGTCGGTATAAAATCCGAGAAATGGCTGCAGCAGGGACGCCGTCACCTGATTGGTCATGACCAGCAGACCGACCTCAGCGTAATCCAGATGCAGCTGATCCTTCAGCAGCGGATAGACGGCCGGCAGCAGCGATTGCATCATGTCATTGAGCATGTGGCAGAGGCTGACGGCGCCAAGCACCATCAATGCTGTGTCACCTGATGATGACCTGCCTTTAAGATTTGCGAGTGCCATCAGTCTTGCCCTGAATTCATTTTGGTCAAATCGCGACGGACCAGATCGGCACTCCAGGCGGCCAGCGCCGCATCAAGGCGTCGGGCGATTTCAATCCGCTCATCCTCGTTCAGGAATTTGGCAAGCACCAGCCGCCGCCCGTGTGAACGCAGGCTTAACGCACGAATGGCAGCATCATCTTCAATCCGTGCCCAGGTTGGCTCAAACCGCCAGGCAAAAACCTCGCCCTTGGGGGTCTGGCGTCTGACCACCAGATCCTGTGCATCAAGACGCACCCATTCATGAATACGTCCCGATCGGTAATTCAAGCGGAACGCCAGATAAAACAGCGCCAGATCCAGTCCAAAAAACCCGGCAACTGGCCAGGCCCCCAGACGCAGGAAAAAATATCCAGCTAGAAATGAGATGATAGCCAGCCCGGTCATCAGCAAGGCAAAGACACGCGGCGGTAATGACCGGCTCGGCTGCCATTGAGCGTCGAAATAGACCGGATGATGCGGCGGGCCGATTTCCGCGCTCAGATGTTGTGGCTGACTGTCCATCGGCCAACCTAGTCTCAATAGTGGAATATTTTCAAGTCGGGCTGACCGACATTGCCAAATCGCCCCGCGACATGGGATCGTCATCGACTGATTTTTATGACAGGAAAAGTGTATGCCACCTGCCCCCCGCCATCGCTCGAAGATGAATGCTGACGAGATCGAGGCGTTCTTTGAGATTCTGGCAAAGGCCAATCCGGAACCCAAGGGCGAGTTAGATTGGGTCAATCCCTATACCTTGCTGGTGGCCGTGGTGTTATCAGCCCAGGCAACGGACAAGGGGGTCAACCGCGCCACAAAGGAACTGTTCTTACTGGCTGACAGCCCGGCCAAAATGCTAGCTCTGGGCGAGGAAAAAGTGCGCGCCCTGATTAAGACCATCGGCCTTTACCGCACCAAGGCGAAAAATGTGATCGCCTTGTCCGAACTGCTCATCAAAGATCACAACAGTGAAGTACCCAAAGACCGTGCGGCACTGGAATCCCTGCCCGGTGTCGGGCGCAAGACCGCCAATGTGGTTCTGAACATTGCTTTCGGGGAAGAAACCATCGCGGTGGACACACATCTGTTCCGCATCGCCAACCGCACCGGCCTTGGCCCCGGCAAGACGCCGCTTGCGGTCGAACAGGCCCTGCTGAAACGGGTGCCCAAAAAATACATGCAACATGCCCATCACTGGCTGATCCTGCATGGCCGTTACATTTGTCTCGCGCGCAAGCCACGTTGTGGCACATGTATTGTCCGGGATCCGTGCCGGTTCAGACAAAAGACCTAGGACTGACCGGCTGGATCATCATTTTTTATCACGAAAGGAACAGGTCATGCAGGCGGCGGCAACTGAGACACTGGATCGGCTTCATCTTCAGGCAGGTGGCGACAAATGGAAAATACTGCGCGCCGTCCCATCCGTACTTTTC
>CAISDR010000412.1 GCA_903884125.1 uncultured bacterium | reverse complement strand
GACACTCCCCTGCTTTGGGTCTTGCGTGAGCAACTGGGTCTGACAGGCACAAAATATGGCTGTGGAATTGCCCAGTGCGGCGCCTGCACCGTACACGTGGATGGAGAGGCGATCCGATCATGCTCTGTCCCGGTCAGTTCGGTTGCCGGACGCAACGTGAAAACAATCGAAGGGCTGGCCGAGAAAGGCATACTGACCCGGCTTCAAAAAGCATGGGTCGATCACGACGTGCCGCAATGTGGCTATTGTCAAAGCGGCATGCTGATGGCCGTAACTGCGCTGTTAAAGGACAAACCCCGGCCAACCGATGCTGATATTGATGCGGCCATCACCAATATCTGCCGTTGCGGCACCTATCAGCAAATTCGCAGTGCCATTCACGCCGCCGCGAAGGCATAGGGGTTAATCCGATGAACAATTCAGCAGACACCGTTTGCGGCTTGGAACCAGCGCCGATTTCAATCACACGCCGCATGTTTCTGGCCGATTCCGGAATGGCCCTTGGCGGCCTGGCACTGGGCTTGCACCTTTCTGACCCGGCAGGGGCAACATCGACCGGGGCCGAAGTGACGGCATGGGTGATGATCCAGCCGGATGAAAAAATTATTGTACGTATTGCGCGCTCGGAAATGGGGCAGGGAACACTGACCGGCCTTGCCCAATTGGTTGCCGAAGAACTGGAATGTGACTGGGCAAAGGTTTCGACCGAATTTCCGACTGCCGGTCAGAATCTGGCGCGTCAACGCATCTGGGGCAGTTTTGGTACCGGTGGCAGCCGTGGTATCCGCGATTCCAATTTGTATGTGCGTCAGGGAGGTGCGGCGGCGCGGTTGATGCTTGTTCAGGCTGCGGCAAACAAATGGAAAGTGCCGGTCGAAACCTGCACGGTTTCAAAAGGTGTCGTGACGCACAAATCATCGGGCCGAAAGCTGTCCTATGGCCAACTGGCTGCTGATGCATCGAAACTTGATATTCCAAAAGAGCCGACGCTCAAGGATCCTAAAACCTGGTCTATTGCAGGACGACCGCTAAAACGTCTTGATACACGCGACAAGGTCACTGGTGCTTTGAAATATGGCATCGATATCTCAATGCCGGGCATGCTGGTTGCCAGCATCCGTGATTGTCCGGTCATGGGCGGCACTGTGAAAAAATTCGATGCCGCGCCTGCAATGGCAATGAAGGGTGTGCGTCATGTGGTCCAGGTGGGCGATACCGGTGTTGCGGTGGTGGCAGACACATTCTGGCAAGCAAAAGTTGCCCTTGATGCTGTTGTAGTGGATTGGGATTTTGGCCCAGGCGGAAAGGTTTCACAGCCGCAGATTGATGCGATGCTGACCGAAGGACTGACAGCATCGCAGGCTTTTGTCGGCAACAAGTCTGGCGATGTGGATGCGGCTGTCGCTGGTGCATCGAAAGTGGTTGAGGCGGTCTACAGCTATCCATTTCAAAACCACGCGACCATGGAACCCATGAACGCAACCGCGCGCTATACCGCTGACAGATGCGAGGTATGGGCACCAACGCAAAACGGCGAGGCGGCGCTGGCAATGACCGCAGAGGCATCCGGCCTGCCCATTGGACAATGCGAAGTCTATAAGATGATATTGGGCGGTGGCTTTGGCAGGCGTGGCCGGTCAGATTATGTCCGCCAGGCCGTATTGATCGCAAAGCAGGTTCCCGGCATTCCAATCAAACTGATCTGGACCCGCGAAGAAGATATGACTCATGGGTCATATCATCCCATCACCCAGTGCAAAATGACCGGCGTATTAGACGCATCAGGTAATCTGACCGGCCTGCGGATGCGCGTTTCCGGGCAGTCAATTTTGGCCGGCCTGTCGCCGCAAAGCCTTAAGGACGGTATGGATCCGGCGGTATTTCAGGGACTGATTGCCACCGGCGCAGAAGGTTTTCTGGGCTACGAGGTGCCTAATCTTCTGATCGACCATGCCATGCGCAACACCCACTTGACGCCAGGTTTCTGGCGCGGGGTTAATATCAATCAGAATGCCATATATCTGGAATGTTTCATCGACGAACTGGCTCATGCCGCAGGCATCGATCCGCTGGCGTTCCGGATGAAGATGATAAAGCCCGGTCATGGGGCTGTGCTGGAAGCAGCGGCAAAACGCGCGGGTTATGGAAAGCCACCTGCCGGGCGGTTCCATGGTGTTGCTCAGGTCATGGCATTCGGTTCCTATGTTGCCGCCTGTGCTGAAGTGTCAATTGATGCTGGCGGCAAACTGAAAATCCACAAGATTGTGGCAGCCACCAATCCAGGCCACGCAGTCAACCCAGCACAGATCGAACGCCAGGTGGCCGGATCATTTGCCTATGGTCTTACGGCTATGTTGTATGGCGCCTGTACCGTAAAGGATGGCGTGGTCGAACAGACAAATTTTGACAGCTATAATGTAATGCGTATCGATGAAATGCCGGAAGTGGAAACGGTGCTGATGCCCAGCTTCAATTTTTGGGGCGGTGTTGGCGAGCCCACGATTGCGGTGGCAGCACCTGCCGTGCTGAATGCCATATTCGCCGCAACCGGCAAGCGATTGCGTAACTTGCCGCTGGCCGGTCAGGATCTGCGCCGCACATGAGGGCGGATGGGCCAGTTGCGTGGGTGACAGGCACGCTGGTCCTTTGGGCCGGCATTGCGGGTCTTGCGCAGGCGGCGCCGGACCCTGCTGTGCTTGCTGCCGGTTGCGCTGGCTGTCATCCGGTATCTGCAAAGCCACTAACACCAGTAACAAGGCTGGTGGGCAAGCCTGCGGCCGAAATTGCTGAGGCTATGCTGGCTTACAGATCCGGTGCGCGCACCGGCACGATTATGATCCGAATTGCCAAGGGTATGAGTGATGCGGACATACAGTCGGTTGCCCGATACCTCTCAGCGGTTTCAGCGAAATGATCGAGAATGACGGATTAAACCGTCGCCAGGTATTGGGGGCAGGGGCGGCGCTTCTTGCGACCGGTTTAAGTCTTGCGGAGGTCCGTGCTTCCTTTGCCAGGACAATGGGACGCGTTGTTGTGGTGGGTGGAGGTTTTGCTGGGGCCGCCTGCGCTCGGGCCTTGAAGTCGGTAGCACCTAATCTGGAAGTGACGCTGGTCGAAGTAAACATGACCTATGTCGCCTGCCCATTCTCCAATGAGGTGGTGGTTGGATCACGTACCATAAGCCAGCAATATTTCTCTTATGACAAAATCCAGGCCCTTGGCATAAAAGTCCGGATCGCACGCGCCGTGGCAGTGGAAGAATCTTCAATTATACTTGATGATGGCACAAAGTTGCCGTTTGACCGTGCTGTTCTGGCGCCCGGTATCGATCTGAATTTTGATGCAATTCCCGGATATGATGAAACAGCCATTGAACGGTTGCCGCATGCGTGGAAGGCAGGTCCGCAGACAGAATTGCTTCATCGGCAATTGCAGGCCATGCCTGATGGTGGTGTGGTGGTGATGATAATACCGGCTAATCCATATCGTTGTCCTCCGGGGCCATATGAACGTGCCAGTCTGATCGCCCATTTTCTAAAAATGCAAAAACCACGATCAAAAATTATCCTTCTTGATTCAAAGGATTCATTCTCTAAGCAAAAGCTGTTTTCGCAAGCATGGGCGGAATTTTACCCTGATCATCTTGAGTGGGTCGGTCTGTCGGGTGGTGGAAAAGTTGCCTCGGTTGACGTGCGGGACATGTCCGTGAAAACAGATTTTGCTCAGTTCCAGGCAGATGTGATCAATGTGATCCCGCCCCAGCGCGCAGGCCGCCTTGCGGCGGCGGCTGGCGCAACCGATCAAAGCCATTGGTGCCCCATCGACCCAACGCAATTTGAAAGCAAGTTGCGACCTGGCATTCACGTGCTGGGGGACGCAGCCATAATGGGTGCGATGCCGAAATCCGCCTTTGCCGCAAATATGCAGGCCAAAGCCTGCGCTTATGTGATTGCGGCATTGATGAACGGAGATAGGGTGCCGGAACTTCAACTGATCAACACATGCTACTCGATGATTGGCTATGATCAAGCAATCTCCATCGCCGGTGTCTATCGTCCCGCTGACGGGGTGCTGGCAGATGTGCCGGGGGCTGGGGGAACAAGTCCACTGGATGCTGGTGCGGATTTCCGCCGTATGGAAGCTGAACTGGCGCGTGGATGGTTTTCGACGATTTGCGACGATGTTTTCGGCTAGACTATTTCTGGCTTTATTTGCTGCGGCCATGCCATCGATTGGCGTTGCACAGGACAATGCAGACCTTGGTCGGGCCATTTTTCAGGACAGGCAATTGGGATTGTGTCTTCTGTGTCACCCTGACCCTGCAGCGTCAATGTCACCGCAAGCCGATCTGGCACCACCCCTTAACAATATTGGTGCGCGGCTGTCGGCTAAAGATATCAAAGAACATCTGACATCGCCGGATAAATTCAATCCTCAGACAATTATGCCCGCCTATGGCAGGGCTCAAGGTTTGACAAATGTTTCGCGCCGGTTCGTGGGCCGTCCAATTCTGGCACCTAATGAATTGGACGCGGTTGTCGCCTATCTCAGTCAACTTAGGGCACCGTAATGTCTGTGGCAAAAATAACGCGGCGTCAGGTGCTGATCCTTGGGTGCCAGAGTCTGACAATGGGTTCCGGCATTTTACTCTTGTCGGGCAATGTGGCTATGGCGACACCGGAAGGTCTTCAGGTGGCCATAGATGCTGTGTTGGGCGGCAGTATTCCAAAAACGGATCGGGTCAAGCTGGACCTGCCCCCCCTGGTTGAAAATGGCAACAGCGTTCCGATGACGGTCATGGTCGATAGTCCGATGACAGCGCAGGATTATATTACCGACATCCATGTGTTCAACGAACGAAATCCGTTGCCCCATATTGCCAGCTTTAAAATTTCACCAGTCGCAGGCATTGCACGCGTTTCCACGCGGATCAAACTGGCGGCATCACAGCAGATCACCGCGCTGGCACGGACAAGTGACGGGGAAGTCTTTGTCGGGCGTGCAAATGTGGTGGTAACGCTTGCGGCCTGTGTCGAGGAGTTGAACTGATGTCGCGTGCGCTGATCAGTATTCCGGCATCGGTTAGTGCCGGGGAAATATTTGAAGTCAAGGTGCTGATCGCACATCCGATGGAAACGGGCTTCCGTACCGGGGCTTCCGGCCGGATTTTGGAACGCGATATCATCACAGACTTTAGCTGCCTTTTTGAAAACGAAGAAGTATTCCGGGCGCAGTTTTCACCTGCGATTGCTGCCAATCCGTTCATTTCCTTTTCAATGCGCGTCAAAAAGCCGGGCACGTTCAGATTTCAATGGCGTGGTGATCACGGGTTTGAAGCGGACGAGGAACGACAGGTCGAGCTAAAATGAGAGCCGCTGTTTCGCTTGCGATGTCCCTCGCATTTCAACTCGCCGTCAGTCCCGCGGTTTGTGGTGATCGCGTGCCAGGTAGCGGGTTTATGGGGCTGGAATTACAGGCGATGCAGGCAGACCCATCGTCGAACCCTGCAAGCCTTTGGGTGGCTGACGGAAAAACATTATGGAACACGGCGGCAGGTATCAGGCAGAAATCGTGCGCTGACTGTCACGGCGATGCAGCAGTTTCAATGCGTGGCGTTGCGGCGCGATATCCTTCGCCTGTGAAAGGCACCGTTCGGATTATCTCGCTGCATCAGAAGATCACCGAGTGTCAGACGTTTCGCCAGCGCGCCAGTCCTTCTGAACCGGAAAATCATGATGGTCTGGCGCTTGAAACCTATGTTGGCGTTCAATCGTCAGGCATGCCGATTGAACCGCCGCACGGTGTTGCAATGGATCGTGCGATTGCAACTGGCCGCCGGATATATTTTCAGCGACAGGGTCAGTTGAATCTGTCCTGCGCGCAATGTCATGACCAGCGGGCCGGACAACATCTGGGGGGCGCCATAATTCCCCAGGCGCATCCGACTGGCTATCCCATATATCGGCTGGAATGGCAGACGGTCGGTTCGTTGCAACGCCGATTGCGCGGTTGCATAAGCGGTGTTCGTGCGCAGCCACCGCCATTTGACGCGCCATCACTGATCAATCTGGAAGTGTATCTGATGTATCGCGCCCGTGGGATGCTCTTGGATACGCCCGCTGTGCGCCCTTGATGCAAAAGGCCCCGGATGTTTTACATCCGAGGCCTGTTTGTCATATGCGGATACTAACCTCTAATAGTCAAATCGGACTGAAGCCTGATAGTTGCGACCCGGCTGGAACACAAACTGGTCAGTTGCGCTTGGCAGCAGTGTCTTCTGGGTTGTCGCAGTAATGTCAGTGTGATCAAGCAGGTTATAGATACCAACCTCGAACCTTACGTGATCCATCAGTCGATAGATAAGGGTCAGGTTCGCTTCATCATAGGCGTTGATCAGGCCAAGCTTTGCATTGGCGTTGTATTGCCGACCGATCCATTTCTCGACCATGGTTCCGGTGAACCCACCGATGGTCAACATGGCACCCACTGCGGCAGTGGCAATCGGTGCCTTGGGTACCGGACTGCCATTCACACCTGGGAATGCCAGCGGATCAAAGCGGCGATTTTCAGCATAGTTGTATGAAGCATTGGCAAATACTGCAGTACCATTATCAAACGCATAGGTGCCTTCAGCTTCAATACCTTTGAAAAAGGCACCGCCGAAATTGGTGACAATGGTGTCCGATCCTACTGTTGTAGACTGGATAAGGTTTTTGGCATCAATGAAGTAGAAATCCGCATCCAGGTTCAAATGCTCGGTGTTATATACCGTACCCACCTGATAGTTCGTTGTGGTTTGCGGGTTGGGGTGAGCCAGCGAATTGTTGGTTGTGTATTCCGCTGATATATCCGGAACACGCATGCCTGTTGCGTATTGGAAATAAAACGACCAGTTTTCCTCGAACCGATAGTTCACATTCAGGTTCCGCAAGAACTTCTTATACGTGTTTGCGGTGTTTGAAAAACCATTGGGTGTCTTGATCGGCAATCCCTGAACATCGATCCGGTCCCACATGAATTTCAGGCCGGGTGTGATCGTCAATTTGTCAGTTGCATGCCACTCGAAATCAACAAATGGCTGATATTGTCCCCAGCCGGATTTTTCAAAGAAAACGACGTTGGTGCGTGGTGTTGTAAATCCGGTACCACATCCAGATTTTGTGCCTACATTACAGATGTACGATGATCCAAGATCATAGTTATTGCTACCGGTAACAAGATCAATATTAAAATTGTGGCGGTCGGTATAGGCTTCTTCAAGCCACAGACCAGTCTTCAGCGTGCCAAAAGAAAACTCCTTATTGGCCCGCGTGACGTCACCAAACACGCGGTAGCGGTTCAGCTTGTCAAACCCCGGAATACCGGTTGCGACATTGCCGGTCTGTGCCAAGCCGGTGAAAGCTTGGTTCGGATTGGTGAAAATGCCTTTGCTGGTGAATTTGGTAAACAGACCCTGTGTTATAGTGCGCGAGGTAAAGTCAATTGTCGGCGCATAGGGATAGGCCGAGAAATTGTCATAGGGCTCGCGCGTCTTGTTTGAATAGTAATAGCTATATGCCTGCGATGAACCGGACCAGCCATCAGCTAAATCCCGATCAACTTTTATGTATTCGAAATCCGTACGTTTGAACTGTGGATTATATTTGTAATAGGTTGGAATGCCTGGTGTGCCTGTCATCCAGAAGTCTTTTCCGAATGCCGCCGCCTGCGCCAGCGTGATCCCCGACGATCCATCCGGTTTGTAGTTCAGGGTTTCGTTATGAATGCCGTAGAGCGTAACTTTCCACAAGTTATTGATCGGGATTTCACCCTTGATTGTTTCGTTGTGCTCGTTTGCTTTAGAATAACTCAGCGCCCCGTCTGTATCGATATAGAGAAAATTCGCCACAAAGCGGGCATTGTTTAAAGCAGCAATCGAACCAGACTGAACCTGGGTAATTGATGTAAAAGTGTTCCATGTGCCGTAACCGGCTGTTTCACGAAAACGGAAATCGTCGGACAGATTTAACGACAGCAGCTTCACATTTCCGCCGTAATTGGCCATGCCCAGGTCCCCGGCATAACCGGGGCCACGGTCAACGACCACTTCGCCGATGACCGCTGCTGGAAAAAATGACGTTGAATGGTGGGTCGGACCGTTGGTATCCCCATAAGGGATGCCGTCAAAGGTCTGATTGAAACTGCCATCGCCAAAGCCACGCAGCGTATTTTTGGACTCGCTTAATCCCGGGCCGTTTGCTGCCGCGGAGCCCGATGCCGAGGGCGTCAGCGCAACAATTGCAGTTGAATCGCCCGTCAGTGCTACTGCCTGCTCAATGAATGTCCGGTTGACAATTGATTGTGGCTGGCTGGTCAGCAATGACGCTTTAAAAGGGGCAGTTTCCGCAGCGATACCACGCGTTCCAGTGACGACGACTTCCTCCAGTTCCTGATCGCCTTTATTGCGCTTTGATGCATCGGCGACCGTTTGTGCATAGGACGAAGTTGCGGCACTCAATGCCAATATACTGACCATCAGACCGAAGTTCCGAGCCATTTTTTGATTCCCCTTTCAAATTATGGGAAAATAGGCCCGGCCTGTTACATTGTGATTTCGATCTTATGACAGTGTTATGACACAGGTGTCAGCGTTGCACTTGTGCATCATTGGTCCGTCCTTTGATCGAATTATCTTCCCAAATGACGGATCTGCTGGCCGCGGCAAAGCTTTTGTGTCCAAGCAATATAATTGTCACACCCATTATGCCGCACCCGCCATAGGTGGCCCCCAATGAATAGCCGACCATTTTCGGGTCAGCGAAAACATAGTCAGTAAGAATACCCACAATCAGCGGCCCCAGTGTCAGGCCGGTCAGGCCAATTGTAAGATTATAAAGTGCGGTGATCTGAGCACGCATCTCGTTAGGAGTAATCTGGTTTAGCGCCGTGAAAGCTGCAGCTGAAGGCCAGTTGGCAAATAGAGAGCCGGCAAAGCTGAAGCCAAATGCGATTGCCCCATTTGGGGAAAAAGGCATCATCACGTGCGCGAGCGTGGATCCAATGACACCCAGCAAGATGGTCATAATCGGTCCGGTATGTTTGTCGCGTCTGGAAAAATATGTGGTGACGAACCCGGACGACAGAGCGCTGATGACGCCCGCCAGCGTGCTTAGCGGGGCGGACACATATCCATATTGCTGCGGCGACCAGCCATAGGCGCGGATGAAAAATGATGCAGACCAGGCAATTGATCCATAAATCGCCATTATAATGAAGATGGGTCCCAGAAAGGAACAGGCATAGGCCATTTTCCGGCTGGCCATAAATCGCAGAACATCCATGATCGACGCATTGCCAGCTTTGTTCAGGCGACCACGGCGAACCGGCTCGGGTACTGTCATCACCAGGGCCGCAACCACAAGGCCTGGAAGGCCGACAATAAAAAATACCGCCTGCCAGGATCGGATGATCCCTAAAACCGGTACATCATAATCACCATGGGCTGATAGCAGACCAATCACCAGTGCCCCCATCAGTGCTGATAGTCCGGTGCCGAACGCCGTCCCCATGACATAGATGCCAAATGCTTTTGGGCGATCTTTTGGAGAAAAAAGATCAGCAATCATCGATGAGGCCGATGGTCCAAGCGTTGCTTCACCAACGCCTACCGTCATGCGGGAGAAAAATAATTGGAGATAGGTGTTTGCCATGCCGCAGGAAGCTGTGGCAATTGACCAGAGCGCGATACCGACACCTATGATGTTTCGGCGCGATGTCCTGTCTGCAAGCCAGCCGATCGGCACGCCAAGCGTCGCGTAAAATAGTCCAAAGGCAAGGCCACTCAACAGGCCCATTTGAGTATCATTGATTGCCAGATCGCGTTCAATCGGCTGTACCAACAGCGAAAGTATGGATCGGTCCAGAATCGCAAAGGCATAGGCCAGCGAAAGGATGCCAACTGCATACCAGGCGATTGATGGTTTGGGCCATGCACCATCTGCATCGGGATTCGGGTCGAGTGCGTCTGTATCTGGCAGTTGGCTCACGATGGACTTCCTGGGTTGGTGGCGTCTGACGCTGGCGTATCTTTTGCATTCAGCTGACCTGAAAAATACTTGTTAGTCCGGACGTTCAGCCCGCCAGGTTCTGAACAGTCGTTCAAGAAAAAGGTCTCGCCATTTCGTACGCTCGGCTTCTTCCTCGGCATCTGGGTGATAGCCCAGGGCAATTGTGCGATCTATAATGCCTGCCTTGTCCAGAAGGCGTTCAAGCGTATCGACTTTGGCATAGACCGTTGTCAGTTCTGCCGACAATTCCAAAACCATGGCCATCAGGTGATCAACAGCTGGGTCATTGAAAAACTGCGGTCGCTTTCCCTTTGACTGGCGCGGAAGCTTGATTGCCTGAGATTTTTCTTTGCTCATATTCAATTTCCTGATGTTTAGATATCAGCGGTATCCATGATCTTGCCGAGACTAAATACTGGGGCCCAGAAGCGGTGTCGTGAAGATGGGATTTTGCGTGATCCGATCAAACCAAAACGACAGGTCGCGGTATAGTTCACGCCAGTTAAAACTTGCGGGCACGCCTAGGGCCGCTTGCTTCAGAACTGGATATTTCAGTTCCAGAAAGGATATTGCTCCCTGGGTCCGTAACTGACCGATATCAAGGCCGGTCCATCCGGCAGCATCCTGATTTAGATGATCCAGTACCCGCTCGATCTTGGTCCAGTTGCGTGCTGTCCAGTGGGGACGTTGCGTGTCTTGGGGCTCCCAGCTTTCAACAATAATTCTTACGGTTGCATCAAAGAGACCATCCGCCGCCCATGCCTGCCGCAAGACCCTAAAGCGCGATGGTCCTTGGCATGGGTAAAGTTTTGTCGCGTCATGCTGACTATCCAGAAATTCATATATAACCGGCCCGCCAAATAATGCCGTGCCGTCCGGCTGTATTAAAGTGGGGACAGTGCCCAGTGGGTTTTCCGCGCCTAGGGTTGTTTCTGGGTCATAAGGCCTGGTCGGAACCGGCGCTACCAAAGCGCGCAGCCCCGCGTGATTGATCACGGCCTCAACACTGTGGACATAGCCCGCAATAGGCGTGTAGCGCAGTTTGAACAATGGTTACTCCCAAATCGCCTGCAGCCCAGAATAAGGGGTCTTGCGGGGAAATGAACTATAATTATATCATTTGGGAAATTTGAGGCCGAAATGACCACCACCCAAACCGCATCTATGCCTAATAATTCAATCCCCAATGTGGAGGCCCTGTGCCAGCCGACCGGCGATGAACTGGCCCGCCAGCGACGTCGTTACCAATCAAATGGGCGAAGCGGTTCGACATGGAATTAGGCCCTTTCGAATTGTTTGGACAAGTTACGCAAATCTCATTCGCTCCTAACAGCCGAGTCGCAAATTCACTTGGCCGACAGCAGCTCTTCGATCGACTGGCCAGCGCTGGCAGGGTGAGTGAAACCGTCCAGACCAAGTCGCGTGCCGGGATCGATTCCTAAGGCTCGATACAGCGTGGCACTGAAGTCTTCGGGTGACACGGGGCTTTCCCGAACGTACGCCCCCTGTAAATCGGACGACCCATATACCGTTCCTGGACGGATTCCAGCCCCTGCCAAGAGCGCCGAATAACAGGCGGGCCAGTGATCGCGACCCTGGTTGCTGACTTTTGGCGAGCGACCAAATTCACCAACCAATACCACGAGCGTCCTCTCCAATAACCCTCGGTCATCGAGATCTTCAAGGAGCGCCGAGACCGACTGATCGATTCGCGGTAACGCAAATCCTAAACCGTACGAACCCGTTCCAAAAATACTTCCCAGATGTGCAGCCGCTCCCGGTCCGTGCATGTCCCATGTCTGGACGTTCGTAAACTTTTCTCCTTCGGAGAGTCCGCACCAGGCGGTGGCGTTAACCAGTCGCACTCCTGCTTCGATCAATCGCCGGGCCATTAACAGATTTTGCCCCAACGGATGGCGCCCGTAACGGTCACGGACTTTGTCTGACTCACGTGTCACATCGAATGCAGACCGTGCTTCCGTACCCGTCACCAGATCGATAGCCTTTTCTTGAAATCGACCGAATTCGGCAAACGGTCCTATAGTTCGCCCCACGACATCCGTACCGTTTGTAAGATCCGCAGAATGGACCGAATTCTCCAGACGTTGAAGTAACTGTCTACGCATCAGCAGTTGTTCTGTCGACGTTCCTGCCGGTGGGTCAAATGCCGAAAATCGGAATTCGGGAACACTTGGGTTATCCAGATCGTTCCCGACCCGCAGCGGGCTGTAAGCGGAACCAAGAAATCCTCCTTTGAGATACCGAGGTTCTACATCACCCGCCAGGTTTTGCAGCCAGACGTACGACGGCATATTCCGGGTCGACGGCCGAACGCGTGAAACAACTGAACCGATATAGGGGGTATCAATCTTCGGAACCGAATGGCCTGTCATTGCCACGTGCATCCCGCCGTCGTGTCCGCCATTCCCATGTGTCATCGAACGGATGATCGTGAATTTATCTGATTGTAGAGCCAGTTGAGGCAAGAGTTCGCAGATTTCTAAGCCCGGTGTTCGAGTCGCAATCGGTTGATAGGGCCCCCCGCACATCTTCGGGAGCAAGTGGTTTGGGGTCGAAACTATCAATCTGACTTGCGCCGCCATATTGCACGATGAAGAGACAAGATCGTTCGGGATTCTGCACCCGAGCACGATCTCCCAGCCCCGCTCGCAATTCTCCAGCTTTCAACAATCCTGGTAACGACAGCCCTAAGGTGGGGATTCCGCCAAACTGCAACAACTGTCGCCGAGAAAAGGGAAGATGCACCAAATTAACTGTCACGTGTCGGTCTCCAGCCAGGAAGATCGATTCGGGCCG
>CAISDR010000411.1 GCA_903884125.1 uncultured bacterium | reverse complement strand
CTGTCTTTGCCCTTGGCGTTGATGGCGCTTGCAATTTCCACGGCAAGCGCATTTTGTCTGGCGCTGCTCTCTGCTGGCTGGCCGGATCGGGTTCTGGGGCGCTGGCTGGATCGACTGGTGCAGGGCGTGAGTCTGGGCATGGTGGCCGTTCCAAATTTTTACATGGGTATGATCCTGATTCTGATTTTGGCGCTGAACCTTGGGATGTTTCCAGCCAGCGGCTTTCCGGGCTGGGACAGGGGATTTGGTCCCGGATTGCGCGCCCTGATCCTGCCTGCACTGGCGCTCGGGCTACCCCAGGGCGCGTTGTTGACCCGCATTCTGCGCGAGGAACTGCGGCGCATCGCAACAAGCGATTTTATTCGCACGGCGCGCGCCAAGGGTATCAGCCGAGGCGGATTGCTGCTGGGTCACATTCTGCCAAATGCGGCACTTGGTGTGGTCACCGTGATGGGGTTGCAGTTTTCCTTTCTTCTGGCCGGGACCATTCTGGTTGAAAATGTTTTCGCCCTGCCCGGTCTTGGGCGACTGGCCTATCTTGCAGTTGGCCAGCGTGATCTGCCGCTGTTGCAATCGCTATCCCTGCTGTTGGTGGCAAGCGTTGTGGTGGTAAGTTTTGTGGTCGATCTGCTTGCACAAATACTGGACCCGCGTTTGCGCATACGGGATATCACATGAACCATTTGCGAAACGGCCAAATGGTGGCGGGGGTTAGTATTCTGCTGTTGATCGCATCAACAGCGATTTTATCGCTGTTCTGGACGCCCTATGATCCGACCCTGATGACCATTGGCGAACGGCTGACCGGGCCTGATGCCCGCCATTGGCTGGGTACAGATGCATATGGACGTGATGTCCTGTCGCAAATCATGGCCGGTAGTCAGCCAGCCTTACTGATCCCGCTTGCATCCGTGGCACTCGGCGCTGGGGTCGGCATTCCCATGGGCCTGATTGCGGCGCTTTCCGGACGCTGGACCGATCACGGGCTGATGCGGATCAATGATGTGTTATTCGCCTTTCCTGCACTTTTGACCGCGATGTTGCTGGCAGCCAGTCTGGGACCCGGCCTTGCGGGGGCAATTCTGGCCATTGGTTTTTTCAATATTCCTGTTTTTGCCCGGGTTGCGCGGGCAGCTGCCTTGCGCGAAACATCCCAGGATTATGTGGCAGCCGCCCGTGCTCTGGGCCTTGGCCGCCTTGGTCTGGGTTGGCACCACTTGCTGCCGAACATAGCGGATGCCATGTTTGTGCAGGCGGCAATCCAGATGTCGCTTGCGCTGGTTGCCGATGTCGGTCTGGCCTATATCGGGTTGGGTCTGCAACCGCCAAACCCATCCTGGGGCCGCATGCTGGCAGATGCCCAGACTCTGTACGGGGCCGCGCCCTGGTTGGTCATTGCGCCGGGTCTATTCGTCCTGGGTAGCGTGCTTGGCCTGACATTACTGGCCGACGGCATCAGGCAACGAATCGCCATACCGGCTGCGCAACTACACCGCTAAAACGATCAATCAATGCGATTTTGGTGGCTGGCACAGGATTTGCTGGTTAATTCCACACTGCAAATGGGCTAATGTCTTTTGCGCAGAGAATTTTGCGGGCGGACCGCCTGCCGGTGCTGCTTGGAGAGGCTGGATTATGGGCAATTTTATGTTTGACGGGTTTGGCATGGGCCCGACACGGCGCCACTTTCTTGAGCAGATTGGTCGCGTTGCAGGCACCTCGATGGTGATGGCGGGTCTGAATGCCTTTGGCATATCAACGGCATCCGCTACCGATGCGCCACCGGCGCTGACCGGATCGGGCAAGGGAAAACGGATCATCATTCTGGGAGCCGGGCATGCCGGCCAAACGTCTGCCTATGAATTGTCCAAGTTGGGATATGAGTGCGTGGTGCTGGAAGCGCGTGGCTTTGCCGGTGGTCGCTGCCAGACCGCGCGCAAGGGCACCAAGGTCCAGGAGCTGGGTGGCGAGGCGCAGACCTGTAAGTTTGACGAGGGCCAGCACCTGAATTTTGGCCCATGGCGGATTCCATTCCACCATCGTTCGACCCTGCACTACACCCGCGAATTCGGCGTGCCGCTGGAAGTCATGGTCAATGACAATGACGCGGCCTATCTCTACCACGAGAATGTCCCGGGTGCGCTGGCTAACAAGCCTGTCCGTAAACTGGAACTTCTGGCCGATATGCATGGCCACACCAATGAGATCGTTGCCAAGGCCGCCGCCGGTGGCAGATTGGATGACCAGCTGGGGGCAGATGATCGCGCCCTGTTACTGGAATATCTGGTATCCGAAGGATACCTGTCGAAATCGGATCTTAGCTATCGTGGCACAGAAGGGCGCGGTTTCAAGGTCAATCCCGGTGCCGGGCTTTCACCCGGTGCAGGCATTGAATCCGAACCCTATGCGTTCAGCGATATTTTGAAATCCCAACTATGGCGGGCCTTGCAGTCGGTCGGCCCTTATGATCAGCAACGCACTATGTTCCAGCCTGTCGGCGGCATGGATCAGATCGCCATGGCGTTTCAAAAACGCGTGGGGCGGATGACCCGCTATTTCGCCGAAGTGGAAAAGGTCCGCCAGAGCGAGAATGGTGTTGAAGCATTCTATGTCGACACCAAAACCGGTCAGCGCGCCAGCGTCAAAGGCGATTATTGCATCTGTGCCATTCCGCTGTCGGTGGTGCGCGGGCTGGATATCAATTTTTCCAGACCCTTTGCCGATGCGATCGGTCAGGTATCTTATGCGCTGGTTGGAAAAATAGGCCTGCAGATGAAACGCCGGTTCTGGGAACTGGATGATCACATTTATGGTGGTCATATCATGACCAACTTCAGTGATATCAATCAGATCAGTCTGCCGTCCTATGGCTGGCAGAAGGAAAAGGGCGTCCTGTTGGGGGCCTATGTGTTCCAGGCTACAGCCGCGCAGCTTAGCGGTCAGACCCTGGCCGAACGACTGGATACAGCGCTTGCGGCAGGTGAAAAAGTTTTTCCGGGCCGGTATCGGGCCAGCTTTGATAGCGGGTTTTCGTGGTTCTGGCATCGGGCGCAATATAATCTTGGCGGCTGGGCGGAATGGTCACCCGAAGGGCGCAAAACCGCCTATCCCAAATTGCTGGAACCGGACGGCCGTATCTATCTGGCCGGTGAACATCTGTCGCATCTGACCGGCTGGCAGGCAGGCGCGTTCGAAAGCGCCTGGCAGCAGATCGAGAAGCTGCATCATCGCGCCAGCGCCTGACGTAAATTCAAACGGGTGGTTTTAAATATGACTGTAAAAAAAATCGGATTGGGGCTTTTAGCACTTGCTGCAACGATCTTGATGGCACCAGCGGCCAGCGCGCAGGATATGTATGCAGGCAAAGTCGGTTTTGCAAAAAACTGTTCAGCTTGCCACCAATTGACTGGCCTTGGGATCAAGGGGGCATTTCCCGCGTTATCGGGCAGTCCCATCGCGCAGGGCCCCGAAGATGTAATGATCTCTCTGGTCCTGCAAGGACGCGGCGGGATGCCATCATTCAAAGGTGCCATCCCGGAACAGACACTCGCAGATATCCTGACCTATGTGCGTGGCAGCTGGGCCAATCACGCCAGCGAAGTGTCCCCGGAACAGATTATGTCAATCAAGCAGGCGCTGTCCGAAGTGGATCAGCGCCCCAAGGGAAATTAGAAAATCTGCGGATTAGATACCCCCGGCAATTGTGGATTGCCGGGGGTATTTTCAAATATCTGGGCCGGAATTATTTCGGGGCAGCGACGGCAAGCACTTCAATTTCAGCCAGATATCCGGGTGCTACCAGACTGGCAACCTGGAAGGTTGATCGTGCCGGCTTGTTTGGTTGCGTTTCCGTACCAAAGAATTTCAGATAGCCCGCCATCAGTCCCTTGAAATCCATCTTGCCACCTTTGGCAGGGTCGGCAGCCAGATAGACATGCATCATCACCACATCACCCATGGTCATGTGTTTTTCAGCCAGCGCATGTTCGATTTTTTTCATGATCGAAATGGTCTGTGCTTCGGTATCACCATAATATTCGGGGCTGTCCTTGGGTGCGTCCGGATTGGCGGGATCGGCAAGCTGCCCGCTAAGATAGACCGTATCAGTTCCAGCCGGTGCGAATACACCCGCTGCAATCGGTGACTTGTCATTGCCATGCAGGCGCGAGACCACGGGTGCTGCTGGCGGCGGTGCCTTGGTGACAACCGTATAAGCAAACAGCAACACCGCCGAGGTCAATGCCGATACGGCAATCGAGCCCAGAATTTGTTTTGATTCCATCATAAAAGACACCTTCGAATTACCGATCCCGCTCCCATTCGAACCAGCAGCGATCAGACGTTGAGCAATTTGCATAAAACTTCAGCGCCGCACGCCAGCTAAAGGCCGATTTTGCGGAGCCCGGGGTAATTACAATGCAAATTCCCTGCCGGGCATAGGACAGATTTCACGACCGAAAGAAAATCTTTGTCTTCGACCCTTCCTAGGCGTGGACGGAGCGGGCATAGTGCCCGTCAATTCAGGTCACAAATCACGCAGAGGAACTCCAAAATTGCAAAGTCCAACAGATGTGACCGATCCCATGGCCCGCGAGCAGGGACTGGTGCGCGCCCTGACCACGGCACAACTGACCATGATCGGTCTCGGCGGTGCGATCGGCACCGGATTATTCATGG
>CAISDR010000410.1 GCA_903884125.1 uncultured bacterium | reverse complement strand
TGCGGGGAACTTGGGATCCGTTATCTGACCCTGTTTGCATTTTCGTCCGATAACTGGAAGCGTCCCCGTGATGAGGTTGATCATCTGATGGGTCTGCTGCGTCGTTACCTGCGGCAGGAACTGGCTGAATTGCATAGCCAGGGCGCACGGCTGCGCATTATTGGAAATCGCACCGGGCTGGCAAAGGACATAGTTGCACTGATCGAAGATGCTGAATGCCGGACGTCGGCCAATACCCGCATGGATATTATCATCGCAGTCAATTACGGCGGTCAGGACGATATGGTTCAGGCCGCCAGACGCATGGCAATTGATGTGGCCGAAGGTCGCTTGAAAGCAGAAGACATCACACGCGACAGTCTGTCATCGCGACTGGAAACAGCTGGTATTCCTGATCCTGATCTGGTCATCCGTACGTCTGGCGAAAAGCGCCTGAGCAATTTTCTATTGTGGCAGGCGGCTTATGCCGAACTGGTTTTTGTACCGACTGCCTGGCCTGATTTCGGCAAGGCCGATCTGGTTGCTGCAATCAGTGAATTTCAGGCGCGTCATCGTCGCTATGGCGCGTGCGAGTGATCTGGTGAGCGATCAGCATTCGCCCGATTTTGCATCTGATCCGGCATCGGATGCTGGCGTTGCCCGTATTCAGCGCGCAGCCGCCCTTAGACTACGGGTCATGTCCGCCATAATTCTGGCGCCACTGGTTCTGATTGTAACCCTGATGGGTGGCTGGGCATTTGCCGTTCTGGTGGCGGCCGCTGGTCTTGTCATGGTTTTTGAATGGAGCCGGGTCATTGATGGTGCGGGTGTCACTCGGGACAGCATCCTGCATGCGATGATTGTGCTGCTTGTCGCGGGCCTTTCAGGTGCGGGCTTTCCCGGACTGGCGCTGGTTGCGACCGCCTGTGGTACGCTTGCCGCGGTTGGACTTGCCACCGAACGTCATCACGCTGCGCGCTGGCCAATGCTGGGAACACCCTATGTGGCGGTGCCGATTATTGCATTGATCTGGCTGCGTGGTTACGACGAACAGGGCCTGAGGCATATGATCTGGCTACTTGCGCTGGTCTGGGCGACGGATACAGCGGCATTTTCCGTGGGACGCACATTTGGCGGCCCGAAACTGGCGCCTTCCATCAGCCCAAATAAGACCTGGTCCGGCTTCGTGGGCGGCATTGCCGGTGCCGGACTTGTCGGCGCTGTTGCGGCGAAACTTGCCGACCGGGGGGATATCTGGGAATTGATACTATTATCTGCGTTTATTGCCATTTGGGCGGAGTTGGGTGATCTGGCCGAAAGTGCGCTCAAACGTGGCTTTCAGGTTAAAGATACCGGTTCCCTGATCCCCGGTCATGGCGGCATGCTGGATCGAATGGATAGTCTGTTATTTGCCGCCCCGATTGCCGCCCTGTGGCTGTTTGTTCAGGGCGATGGAGCTCTGCCATGAACCGGATGCTTGATCCGTTGACCAGCCGCACACCGGCAGCCAGCAGCGAACAGCCCCGCAGCGTTACCATCCTGGGGGCAACAGGTTCCGTTGGGCAAAGCACAGTGTCGCTGGTTCAGAACAATCCCTGTTATCGGGTTGAAGCGCTTACAGCCCAGTCCAATGCCACGCGCCTGATCGAGCAGGCTTTGGCTCTGCACCCCCAATTCGTCGCTATTGGTGATGAGCACCTTTATGGACAGGTCAAGCAAGCCCTGTCTGGTAAAGGTATCGAAGTGGCCGCTGGGACCGCCGCGATGGTGGAAGCCGCCACGCGTCCCGCTGAATGGGTTATGGGCGCAATTGTTGGCATTGCGGGTCTGGCACCCATACTGGCGGCTGTGCGTCGGGGGGCAATCGTTGCAATCGCCAATAAAGAACCGCTGGTGTCTGCCGGGCCTCTGGTTCTGGCCGAAGCCCGAAGGGCGGGTGCTACGTTGCTGCCAGTGGACAGCGAGCATAATGCTATCTTCCAGGTCTTTGATTTTGACCGGCCTGAAGCAATCGAAAAGATTGTCCTGACAGCATCAGGGGGCCCCTATCGTACGACATCGCGTGAATTGATGGCGCGCGCAACCCCAGCAGAGGCGGTGCGTCACCCCAACTGGTCAATGGGGGCCAAGATTTCCATCGACAGCGCAACTTTGATGAACAAGGGACTGGAACTGATCGAGGCGGCACGGTTATTCCCGCTGGCAGAATCCCAGATTGAAATTCTTATCCACCCGCAGTCGGTCATTCATTCCATGGTGGCGTATGTGGATGGGTCGTTCCTGGCCCAGTTGGGTACACCGGACATGCGCACGCCAATTGCTTATTGCCTTGCATGGCCCGACCGGCTCAGGGTCGAAGCCCCCCGGCTTGATCTGGCGAAGCTGGGCAGTCTGTCTTTTGAACAACCGGATCACGAACGTTTCCCGGCCTTGAATCTGGCGCGCGCCGCGCTAAAACGCGGGGGTCTGGCCCCATGCGTGCTGAATGCCGCCAACGAGGCAGCTGTTCAGGGCTTTATCGATGGCCGGATCGGTTTTCTGGACATTGCCGAGACCGTGGAACGAACCCTTCATGCAGCGGATAATCAGATCGGCGTGTCTGAGGTTCCCGATCTGGATTCGGTTGTACATGCCGATCTTGAGGCCCGCAGGCTGGCCCATGGCATTATGTCCGGGATGAAGCCTAGCTCAGATGCCACTTGACCTTGATGCCCCAGATGCCTTTCATCCCATCCATGATAAAACAGTTTTTCCCGTCTGAGCCGGTCACATGATGGACATATTGAACTCCCTTGCCGGTTTCAGCAGCTCCGCGGTTGGTGTCCTGGCCCCATTCCTGTTTGTGCTTACCGCTGTAATCTTTTTTCATGAATTGGGTCATTTTTGGGTCGCGCGCCGGTGCGGTATCGCGGTAGAGGCGTTTTCATTAGGGTTTGGCCCGGAATTGTTCGGTTTTGACGACCGGCATGGGACCCGGTGGAAAGTGTCGGCCATCCC
Organism: uncultured bacterium; assembly: GCA_903884125.1. GTDB lineage: Bacteria > Pseudomonadota > Alphaproteobacteria > CAISDR01 > CAISDR01 > CAISDR01. The sequence goes on along the minus strand of CAISDR010000410.1, from coordinate 413 downwards.
GCTTGGTGGATATGTCAAATTTGCGGGCGACCATGGCCCCGCATCTACCCCGGATGAAGAGGTACTGGATCACCTTTCCGCCGAACAGCGGGCCACCAACTTTCATTTTAAGCCCAAATGGCAAAGGGCTTTGGTGATTGTGGCGGGGCCGGTGGCCAATTTCGTGCTGGCAATCGCAATTTTTGCCGGGATTTTCATGGCCGTGGGGCAGCAGGCGTCGCTGGCACGGATTGATCAGGTTCAGCCGGGATCAGCAGCCGAACTTGCCGGTTTTCAGCCCAACGATCTGGTTTTGAGTATTGACGGGCGCAAAATCGGTTCCTTTTTTGAGATGCAGCGTCTGGTTATGGCCAGCCCCGACCAGACTTTACGGTTCGAAGTGGCCCGGGGCGACGAAAAGGTGACACTGGATG
>CAISDR010000409.1 GCA_903884125.1 uncultured bacterium | reverse complement strand
CGGCATCCTGCCATTACTCCATTAACCGCGACACTCCAAACAGTTGCTGCCCTACTGTCGGGAAGCAGGATGCCCAGCACTTCATCCGGGTCGTGATCCGTGTAGCGCAGAAACTCCTCGACTTTCTTCCTGGTGGGCGGACGAATGGGCAATCCATCGGAGAATTCGTTGCGGATGAAGAATTCATCAATCTCATCAAGGGTGCCCTTGATGACAATGTCTCGTGGTCCAGGTTCCGCCTGCTCAGTGGCCTGCACAGGCTGGGTCAGCAGGTTTTTGATCACGTCGTCGAGCGCGGCTTCCAGAATATTGCGCCTCAGGTCCTCGTTACTTTGCACACCCGGATGCTGCCCGGGGACAGTTGCGATGGGCATGTTCGGCATACCCTGACCAATCGACGCAGCCGCGGCGAGTCCGAGGAACTGCTCACCGACAAGCGAAGACGACGGCACTCCGGCCGCTTCGCATGCCGCACTCGCCCGCAACACGGCGGGCGTGCAGCTTCCTCAGGCCCCCATGCCGGAGATGACGGCATCCACCCCAAGTTCTTTAAACCGCCGCGGCAGCGAGGCGATCACTTCGTGTTCCTGAGGGCTGTGCGTACTGCCAAATTCACGCCAGCTTACGAAACGTATATCCGGATATCGCTTCTTGAGGCCTTCTTCCAGAAACTGGAATATTTCGTCCCCCCGAAACAGGAAATCCCACAATTGCGCAATCGTCTTTCCATTGAGAGTATCAAGCCGCCTAGCCAACGGCTTCAGGCGTGTCTGACGTGGCGTCCGGGGCCACAAAACCTCGTACTGCTGCTCGCCAACATCGGTTTGCTTTGTCTTCGAATTAGCCATGCGAATTTCCTTAAATCAGCACGACAATCGACGCAACGCCTCATAAGGGTGTTGTGTACTGATATACGCGCATCACATTACATCTTGCCAATCTATTGAATCCGGCCCCAAAGTTGCGCCGACATCTCCGGATTTTTCAAGACTCAGTCTTCCGGTTGGATGCTCGCATCATGCACAATGCTCCTCCAACGCTCAGTCTCATCTGCTAGAAGCTGCTTGAATTGCTCAGGTGTGCTTCCCACAGGCTCGGCCCCATCCGCCTCCAGTACCGAGACGATGTCACGCGATTTCGCTACGGTTGCCAGCCCCACACTAATCTTGTTGACAAGGGACGGGGGTGTAGCGCCGGGAGCAATGATTCCCTGCCAAGCCGGATAATTGAAGCCAGGAACGCCTTGTTCAGCAATCGTGGCAATTCCCGGTAACAGATTTGTGCGCTTCGAACTTGAAATCGCCAAAACGCGCACTTTCCCAGCCTTGATCAAAGGCATGACTGCAGCTGAAAGATAGGCTGGAGTTACGTCGACTCGCCCTGCAATCAAATCCGGGAGGATTGGTCCAGTTCCCTTATACGGAACGAAGGTGACCTGTGTGTTAGTTGCTCCATGCATCCACGCACCTGCCAAGTGAAAGCCTCCACCTGTTCCGGTATGCGCAAAATTGATCTTTCCAGGGTTGGCTTTCGCATAGGCAATATACTCTGCGAACGATCTTGCCGGAAACGAGGTGCTCACGAGCAAAACCGTTGGCCGCTGGCTCATTAACGACACGGGCGCAAAATCCCTAACAATGTCAAACGGCAAGTTCTTAT
>CAISDR010000408.1 GCA_903884125.1 uncultured bacterium | reverse complement strand
CACATCATGGCCAGTTCACACCCACCGCCCAGGGCAAACCCCGCAACCGCAGCAATGATCGGTTTGCGGCATCGCGAAGTACGTTCGGCCACGCCCGCGAACATGTCTGAGAGGTAAGTATCCATATAGGATTTGGGTGCCATTTCCTTGATATCGGCACCGGCAGCAAATGCCTTGTCACTTCCGGTCAGCACCATCACATGAATGGCCGGATCGGCCTCGAAATGATCCAGAGCCCGCGCCAGTTCACCGAGCAGTTCGGAATTGAGCGCATTCAGCGCCTGTGGCCGATTGAGGCGGATCAGCGCAACAGCGCCGTGGATTTCAGTGAGCAGGGTTGCGTAGGTCACGGCCAGGCCTTTCGTCTTTACGGTTTTTGTGAAATGGGGCGAAGGGTGAAGCGCACATAGGTTGATCCCTTCTGCCCATCGTCCAGATGCAGGACCAGTATCTCGCGCGCGCGGCGAAAGGTTAAGTCAGCCCCGCTTGTATCCACGCTCCAGCCAAGTTCTGGCAACGTCTCGGCATAATAATCCCTTATGCCTGCACTTTTCACTGAACCTTCGGCGACCGCTTCGACCACGCGGCCTTCTGACGTATCAAAGACAAGTCCTAGTGCGGGCTTTTCCGTCAATCCCGCCATAAGCGGTACATCAGTCAGATTACGCAGAAAGACAGGACCCGCATGGGCCGCAAATCCAGTCAGACTGAAAATTATGACTGCAAAAAATCGGATCAGGACTGGCATTTTGAACACAGAAAAGTTGAACGGTTGGATTGCACAAGGCGGGTAATGGTGCCCCGACATCGCGGTCGGGGGCAAGCTTCACCTTGCCTATCATAGACCCTGAAAGCATGCTGGAAATAGCCCAGTTCGCCTGATGCCTGTTTGAAATCGCGCAAGGACGAGCCACCGGCAGCAATGGCTGCCGTCAGCACAGTCCGGATTTCTGCAATCAGGCGGCGGATTTCAGCGCGGCTCAGATCAAGCGCCGGGCGTGTCGGCAGAATGCGCGCGCCGAACAAAGCTTCGCAGACATAAATATTGCCCAGACCAGCGATCACATGCTGATCCAGCAGGGCTGATTTGATGGGCGCGCGCCGGGCGGCAAAAGCATTGGTCAAATAGTCCACTGTCAGGTCGCCACCCAGTGGTTCCGGTCCGATATCGCAAAACATCGGATCATCATTCAGGGCATTGCCCGAAATCATGGTCATCAGCCCAAACCGCCGATGGTCGTTAAATACGATCCGTGTGCCGTCATCGGTGAAGAAAATCACATGGTCATGGACGCCAGTGGCAACCGGCGTCTGATGATGAAACCGCCCCGCCAGCTGATTGTCGATCACCATGCGTCCCGACATGCCCAGGTGAATGACCAGTACCATATGATCATCCAGATGCCACAGCAGGTACTTGGCCCGGCGGTCGAGATGCGTAACCACACGTCCTGTCAGCCGCTCGGCCATGCGTTCGGGAAAAGGTATGCGCAGATCGGCGCGGCGCACATCGACCCGCGCCAGCCGCCTGCCCGCCAGAACGGGTTCCAGCCCGCGCCTTACGGTTTCAACTTCTGGCAATTCGGGCATGGGGGTCGACTTGGTTCCAATGGGGGGAGCGCATTGCCCAGTCTAGGTTGCCGGATGGCTGTCGTCGAGAGGCCGAGGGGGAGAGGCCGAGGGGGAACGGTGAATGAGTGCCATTTTTACGGGTTCGGCTAAATTGAACATTTGCATGTTCGGTTCGGTGGTATATTCAGCCCGACAAATCAGGGGGCGTTGGCTAGCGCTCCGTTTGCGGCACCGCTTTTATCGCAGGAGCGTTAATGACCACACGCGGCAAATCACGCAGTGCAGGCGTGCTTACACCCATCGAGTGGATGGAAAAGCCCGGTATGTGTAACAATAATGATCCGACCAATCCTGTAGAACTTGAAGCCCGTCTGAAACTACTCAACGAAACCCGCGTTGAGGATTTATTATATCTGCTTCAGACCGACGAATAGCAGGTTATGACCAAAAGACGCTTTTTGGACCAGCTGACACCCCAAAAGGTGTGACCATCCAAACCCTAGCCTTGGGGTGACCGCTTCGGCTAAGGTCGGGACCATGACTGACCCAGACCTTGACCCTTCACCCCTGAAAGATATGGGGTCCGCTTCGTTTGGTTTTCGTGACGTGCCCGCCCCCGAAAAGGCCGGGCTGGTGCGCGATGTCTTTGAACGGGTGGCTGGTCGCTATGACCTGATGAATGATGTGATGAGCCTTGGGGTTCACCGCATCTGGAAGAAAATCTTTATCACCCGCCTGAACCTGCGCCCGGGCGAAGCGCTGATTGACGTGGCGGGCGGTACCGGCGACATTTCGCGTCTGGCCATGGCGCATGCCATTGCCAAATCAAAAGTGAAATCCGGCCCCATGCCGCGTATTCAGCTGGTTGATATCAACGAACAGATGATCCGGGCGGGCATTGCACGGGGTCATCACGATGGCATTCAATGGGCCGTTGGCGATGCCGAAGCGCTGGGCTTTGCGGATAAAAGTTTTGACGCCTATACCATAGCCTTTGGCATCCGCAATGTGACCCATCTGGACATGGCACTGGCAGAAGCGCGCAGAGTCTTGAAACCCGGCGGCCGGTTTTTATGTCTGGAATTTTCCGATGTGAATATTCCCGGTCTGGATGCCATTTATGACGCCTATTCCCTGAATGCGATCCCGAGACTTGGCGCCTGGATTGCCGGTGATGGTCCGGCTTACCAATATCTGGTGGAAAGCATCCGCCGTTTCCCGCGCGCGGAAGATTTCGCGGCCCGGATCAGGTCTGCAGGCTTTGCCAATGTTTCATTCACACGCCTGTCGGGCGGGATTGCCGCCATTCACAGCGGCTGGCGGATCTGATTTTGGCATCTTCGGTTTCAGCCCTGACCCGGTTGGGCGGGAAAATGCTGCTGGCGCGGCGCTATGGCCTGTTTGAGCCATTGGCCCGATTGCCCGGCATCGGGATCTGGTTTGCCATGGCGCGTCTGGCAGGCGGCCTGCTGACACCAAAGGCTGCGATTTCCCTGCCCTATGGCCAGCGGCTGGCCATGGGGCTTGAGGAAATGGGGCCGACCTTCATCAAGCTGGGGCAGGTTCTGGCCACCCGTGGCGATCTGATCGGCCCGGTGATGGCCAAAGCACTGACCGGATTGCAGGACAGACTGCCACCCTTTGACCAGGCGCTTGCAATTGCACGGGTTGAACAGGCGCTTGATCAGCCATTGGCCGAGGTTTTTGCAGATTTCGGTCCGGTGGTGGCCGCTGCCTCCATTGCACAGGTGCATTTTGCGACCACCGTTGATGGTCAGGATGTGGCAGTCAAAGTGCTGCGGCCCGGTATTGAAGCAGCCCTTGCCCGCGATCTGGCGGATATGGGTCTGATTGCCCGTTGGGTCGAGCGGCTGGTGCCTTCAAGCCGCCGCCTGCGACCGGTCGCTGTTGTTGAAACGCTGGCAGCTTCAATCGCCCTCGAACTTGACCTCAGAATGGAGGGTGCGGCCTGCGGCGAACTGGGCGAAGCACTGCTAGGGGACACAGAGTTTCGGGTGCCCCAGGTCGACTGGCGGCGCACGGCCCGCCAAGTATTAACCCTGACGCGGGTCAATGGCATTGCCCTGTCCGATATGGAAGCCGTGCGCGAAAAACACGACGCCCCGGCTTTGGCCCGCAGACTGGTCCATGGATTCCTGCGTCAGGCCATGATGGGGGGTTTTTTTCATGCCGATCTTCATCCCGGCAACCTGTTTGTGGCCGAGGACGGGGCACTGGTTGCAGTGGATTTTGGCATCATGGGGCGGCTTAGCCCTGACACCAGCCGGTTTCTGGCCCTGATCCTGAAAGGATTTGTGGATCGGGATTATCATGCGATTGCAAAGGTTCATGTGGATGCAGGCTATGTGGGTGCCGACCGCGATCTGGATGCCTTTGCCCAGGCCCTGCGCGCGGTGGGTGAGCCGGTTTTCGACCGACCGGCAGCGGAAATTTCCATGGGCCGTCTTTTGACCCAGTTGTTCGAAGTGACCGACCGTTTCCAGATGCAGACCCAGCCGCAATTGCTGTTGTTACAGAAAACCATGGTGGTGGTCGAAGGGGTGGCGCGCAATCTGGACCCAAGCATGAATATTTTTGATGCCGCCCGTCCCATTATCGAAGAATGGATGCGCGAATATCTGGGGCCTGCGGCCTTTATCCGCGATCTGGGCAAGGCGCTGGACAATCTGGTGGTTTTGGTCCGCAAGGCAGGTCAGATAAAGCCGGATATCTGTGTTTCAGAGCCCCATAGTGCGCCCCAGACTATTAATCTGCCCCTCTGGCTAGCAACCGGCGCGTTTATACTGGCGACCATGGCCTTTATCCGGGTGATGGCGATCCGGCTATAGGTAAAACTGTATATTATTTTATTTCCAACGGATGCTTTGCAGATTAGAATGATACCCGGTGGCTCGGTGTAGAATATTACTGTCATGGCTGAGGACAAGATGCTTTCGGGCAAGCGTATTCTATTGATCGTCGGCGGTGGCATTGCCGCTTACAAAGTGCTGGAACTGATCCGCCGCCTGAAGGAACGCGGGGCGGCCGTGCGCGCTATCCTGACCCATGCGGGACAGCAATTCGTGACCCCGTTAAGCCTGTCAGCCCTGACCGGCGACAAGGTTTATGCAGACCTTTTCAGTCTGAATGATGAAGCTGAAATGGGGCATATCCAATTATCCCGCGATGCTGACCTGTTGGTCGTAGCCCCTGCCACTGCCGACCTGATGGCGCGCATGGCGGGCGGGCTGGCCAATGATCTGGCCACAACCACTTTGCTGGCTACCGACAAACCCGTGCTGATCGCACCGGCCATGAATGTCCGCATGTGGCAGCACAAGGCAACGCAGCGCAATCTGGCGCAACTTCTGGCCGATGGAATATTGACTGTCGGACCCAATGACGGGGACATGGCCTGTGGCGAATTCGGCCCGGGGCGAATGGCAGAGCCTGTTGAAATTCTGGCAGCGATCATCAGGATCCTTGATAGCAGCCAGGGCCCGCTTGTCGGAAAGCGCGCGATTGTGACCGCCGGACCAACGCACGAGCCGATTGATCCGGTGCGCTATATCGCCAACCGGTCATCCGGACGACAGGGTTATGCAATCGCTGCGGCCCTGGCGGATCTGGGGGCCGAAGTCCATCTGATTTCAGGCCCGGTCAATATTGACCCGCCAGCGAATGTAAGCCTGATCCGGGTTGAGACCGCTGCCCAGATGAAGGCGGCGGTTGATACAGCCCTGCCTGCTGAAATCGCGGTCCTGACTGCTGCTGTCGCCGACTGGCGCGTGGAACAGCCAGCCGATAACAAGGTGAAAAAAACCGGCGAAGGCCCACCGCGACTGAGCTTAATTGAAAATCCGGACATTCTGAAATCCATAAGCCAGCCATCGGCTCACCGACCGGGGCTGGTCATCGGGTTTGCAGCTGAAACCGAAAATGTGCGTCGGCACGGCATGGAAAAGCGCCAGCGCAAAGGCTGTGACTGGATCATCGCCAATGATGTGTCCGCAGATACCGGCATCATGGGCGGGACTGAAAATGCGGTCAGCGTGATCACGGCCGATGGCGTCGAAGACTGGCCGCGCATGTCCAAGACCGATGTGGCCAGAAGGCTGGCACAGCGCATCGCCGAGACTTTATCGGCGGCAACAAGATCATGACAGCACCCGTCACCATCGCCTTGCGTCAATTGGCTGGTGCCGAAGATCTGCCACTGCCAGCCTATGCCAGTGCAGATGCTGCGGGACTGGATCTGCTGGCCGCACGGTCAGTTGAACTGGCGCCAGGTGCGCGTGCGCTGGTGCCAACCGGAATTGCAATTGCCATACCAAAGGGTTTTGAAGGGCAGGTGCGTCCACGGTCGGGCCTTAGTCTGCGTGACGGGGTCACCGTACTGAATGCGCCGGGCACGATCGATGCCGACTATCGTGGCGAAATCGGTGTGATCCTGATCAATCACGGCGCATTGTCTGTGTGCCTTGCACGCGGCGACCGCATTGCCCAGTTGGTCATCGCACCTGTGCAGCGCGCCCGGTTTCAAGTTGTTGACGACCTGTCATCTACCGCCCGTGATACCAAAGGGTTTGGATCAACAGGCGGTGTCACGCAAAACCAATAATGCCCGGAGCCTGATTGATGCTGCGAATTACGCGCAAAACACTTTACGCCCTGGAAGCGGTGCTGGACATTGCCTATCACGCGCGCCCTGATCCGGTTCAGGCCAAAGAGGTTGCTGACCGTCAGGGCATTCCCCAACGCTATCTGGAGCAGGCGTTGCAGCATCTGGTGCGCGCCGGAATTCTGCGCGGTGTGCGCGGACCGCGCGGCGGCTATCGTCTGGCGCGCGAACGAAGACGTATCACGGCGGGCGAAATCATGCGCCTGGTAGCGCAGATGGAGATAGAGGAACAGACCGCCGATGACGGACTGCCCAAACTGGTATCCGCGCTTGGCGCGCAGGTGGCATCCCCGATCCTGGAGCGGATTCAAAACGAGGTGATGAGCCGTCTGGATACCATCAGCCTTGAAGATCTGTGCCGGGATGCCGATCAATTAGGGCTTGCGGGTTTAACCCGCGCCAAACCCGATTTCACGATTTAGCTAGCAGTTTGAATTAGAGGAGACCTGAATGACCGACCCCACCCCCAACGGCATTCCTGGCCGCGGCCGGATTTACAATTCGATCACCGAGACCATTGGCAATACACCCTTGGTCCGCTTGAACAGGCTCGCGGCTGATGCCGGTGCCAAGGCTGAAATTCTGCTCAAGCTGGAATTCTTCAATCCGATTTCCAGTGTCAAGGATCGCATCGGCGTTGCCATGATCGAGGCGCTGGAACAAAGCGGACAATTGAAACCCGGCGGGACATTGATTGAACCCACATCAGGCAATACAGGCATTGCACTGGCTTTTGTGGCAGCCGCCAAAGGTTATCGCCTGATCCTGTGCATGCCGGAATCCATGTCGATTGAACGGCGCAAGATGCTGGCATTACTGGGCGCGCAACTGGAACTGACACCAGCTGCGCGCGGCATGCGCGGGGCGATTGAACGGGCCAATGAACTGCTGGCAGAGATCCCCGGATCAATCATGCCCCAGCAGTTTGAAAATCCCGCCAATCCCGCCATTCACAAACGCACCACCGCCGAAGAAATCTGGAACGACACCAGGGGTGCGGTGGATGTGCTGATTTCCGGCGTCGGCACCGGTGGCACGATCACCGGTGTGGCCGAGGTGTTAAAAGCCCGCAAGCCATCATTCAGGGCCATAGCGGTTGAGCCCGAAGACAGTCCCGTCTTATCCGGTGGCCAGCCGGGACCACATAAAATTCAGGGCATCGGTGCAGGCTTTGTGCCTGGTATTCTGGACCGCTCGCTGATTGATGAAATCATCACCATCGGCAATCAGACCGCGTTCGAAACCGCCCGCGCCGCCGCCCGCCTGGAAGGCATTCCGGGCGGCATTTCATCGGGTGCCGCAATCGCTGCCGCCCTTGAAGTGGGTGTGCGTCCGGAAATGGCCGGCAAGGTGATCGTGGCGATCATCCCCAGCTTTGCCGAACGTTATCTGTCCACCGCGTTGTTTGAGGGGCTATAGGCTGGTGCCAGAGCTGTATTAGCACCAGCGACCAGAATTGTTGACACATTTGTATCAACGTTGCATGATTAGCTTTGGTCGTCGCTTGATTTGAGGACAAAGCATGCGGGTCCTGCTTAAACGCTGGGGAAATTCGGCGGCCGTCCGCCTGCCTGCAAAGGTTATGGCGGAAGCTTGCTTTAGTCTGGATCAGGCCGTGAATGTCCGGGCTGAAGGAAGCCGGATTGTGATTGAACCCATGCGTCGAACCAGTTTCACGATTCAGGAACTGGTTGGTGGGATTACGCCTGAAAATTTGCCCGACCGTGGCGATTTCGAAACCGGTGAACCGTTGGGCGGCGAGATGCTTTGATGACGCGGGTGCGTGGGTTTGTGCCTGACGAGGGCGACGTCATTTTGTTGAACTTTTCACCGCAGGCAGGACATGAGCAGGCAAATAGACGGCCCGCTTTAGTTCTGTCGAAAGCAGCCTATAACGCAGCGACGGGTCTGCTTGTCTGTTGCCCGATGACCAGCAAAGCAAAAGGCTATCCGTTCGAGGTAACTGTGGGACCTGAAAGTGTCGTGCTGGCCGATCAGGTAAAGAATCTGGATTGGCGGGTGCGCGCTGCCACGCTTAAGGGAAAAATGACCGCTGAGATTGTTGCCGAGGTGCGCGGCAAACTTCGCGCGCTGCTGGGAATTTAGAGCATTTTCATTTTAAACGGAGTCATGAAAATGCTCTACCTATCTGTTTTTACGCAATTTCGGGCGCAAAACCGCTGCGCACTTTTGCTGAAATTGCTCTAGTTATTTTGGCGATTTGCCCATGGACCCTTAGGGGGTTATTGTGAGCTGAAATGGCCTCTTTCAGGCATGTCCCTTTCGCAACCGGTGTTTCATGGCCCTTAACGATCATCAGCTAGAGCGCTATGCGCGCCATATCATCCTGCGTGAAATTGGCGGGGCAGGACAAAAGCGGCTTTTGGCCTCGCGCGTGCTGGTGATCGGTGCGGGCGGGCTGGGCTCGCCGCTTTTGCTTTATCTGGCGGCAGCAGGCGTTGGGACCATCGGGATTGTTGATGATGATGTGGTGTCATTATCCAACCTGCAAAGGCAGGTCCTGCATTCGACCCCATCGGTGGGACGGCCCAAGACGACCAGCGCGACCCATGCCATTGCCAGGCTTAATCCTGATGTCAGCATCATTCCGCATAATGAACGCCTGACGGCAAAAAATGCCGAGATGATCATGTCGAGCTACGATCTGGTGGCAGATGGGTCCGACAATTTTGAAACCCGCTTTCTGGTCAATGATGTCTGTTACCAGCTGGGCAAACCGCTGGTATCAGCAGCGCTTGGCCAGTTTGAAGGCCAGCTAACCACCTTTCGCGCGTTCGAGCCGGACAAGCCATGCTATCGCTGTCTGTTCCCGGCACCACCGGCACGCGGGCTTGCCCCATCCTGTGACGAAGCAGGCGTGCTGGGTGCCATGGCCGGTGTCATGGGAGCCATGCAGGGGGTCGAGGTGATCAAGGAATTGCTGGGGATCGGCAAAAGTCTGTCTGGCCGACTGTTGATCTATGACGCGCTGGAATCAACAACGCGTACGATCAAATTTTCCAAAGACCCGGCATGTCTGTTATGTGCCCCGCGCAAAAGAATGCGTGCCCGATGAGCGATCCGCCCATATCCAACGATCCCGCGCTTGACGACGCGGTGCGCGACAGCCGCTTTGACAATGATATTTTTTCCCGACCCCGACCGTCGTTGCAGGCACCGCCATTTGCCGGGTTCGGCATTCGCGCGCTAGCATCGCTGATTGATGGTTTCGCACTGGTGCTGGTCGCCGTGCCCCTTGATCTGATTTTCGGTGCGTCGAACGAGCTGGCATCAACCTCGGGCTTTTTGCAGTTCATGATAAGCCTTTTCTATCAGGGCTATCTGCCAACCACGCCCTTGCGCGGGACATTCGGAAAATACCTGCTGAATCTGAAAATCGAAACGCTGGATGGTCAACAAATCAATACGCTGACATCGCTGCGGCGACTGTTGCTGTTGCTGACTGTCCAACCGGTTTTACTGATGTTTCCATTCAACCCGCAGGAACCCGATCTTTGGGCTGCCATCCCCACGCTGATCTGTTTTGCCATCCTTTTAGGTGACGTGCTGCTGGTGGCAATCCGCCCGGACCGCCGCGCGCTGCACGACCTGATCGCGGGTACTTGCGTCAGACTTTATCCGCCAAAAGCTGACGACTAAAGCATCGCCGGTATGACGCGGTCCGGTGGTGTGTGGCCATCAGCAAAGGTCTTTATGTTGATGATGACCTTTTCGCCCATATCAATGCGGCCTTCGATGGTGGCTGAACTCATATGCGGCAGTAACACCACATTGGGCAGGCGCGCCAGTTTCGGATTGACCGCCGGTTCGTGTTCAAACACGTCAAGTCCGGCCCCGGCCAGCTGACCGGCATCCAGCATCCGCGCCAGCGCATTTTCATCGATGATTTCACCACGCGCGGTGTTCACGATATAGGCATGGGGCTGCATCACCTTAAGCCGACGGGCTGACAGCAGGTGATAGGTGCCCGGCGTATGCGGGCAGTTCACGGAAATGATATCCATCCGCGCCAGCATCTGGTCCAGGCTTTCCCAATAGGTTGCCTCCAGCTCTTCTTCGATTGAGGCATGAACATGGCGGCGATTGTGATAGTGAATCTGTAAGCCGAACGCCTTGGCCCGGCGGGCAACTGCCTGACCGATACGGCCCATGCCGATAATGCCCAGACGCTTGCCGGTTATCCTTCGGCCTAACATCCAGGTCGGCGACCAGCCACGCCATTCAACCTTGGTCCCATCTTCCTTTTTGGGGCCATGCCCCTGCATGACCGCGATGCCTTCCTGAAGCCTGCGTGGCACAGCCAGAATCAGTGCCATGGTCATGTCAGCGGTATCATCGGTCAGAACGCCGGGTGTGTTGGTGACCGTAATCCCGCGCGCGCGCGCCTTCAACGTCGATATGATCCACGCCGGTGCCGAAATTGGCGATCAGTCGCAGATTGGGACCAGCCTGGGCCAATACTTTTGAGTCGATGCGGTCAGTGACCGTTGGCACCAGAATGTCCGCCGTCTGGGCCGCCGCAATAAGGTCGGCTGTGGACAATGGTTGGTCGTCCAGATTGAGCCGCGTATCGAATAATTCCCGCATGCGGGTTTCAATCGGATCAGGCAGCTTGCGCGTTACGATGACGACAGGCCGTTTCTTGCTCATGCGCTTTGTCCCAAAGTCTCATCACCGAAAAATCACATCAGGGCTACGCTTGGCTGAGGCAACAAGACCGACAGGCAGCCGGGCTGCAAAAGCAAGCATGCGTCATTCTCCTTAGCAGAAGATTTGGGGATGTGCCAAACAGGCATTCACCCGCGACAATCCGCGCGCCCCTAAAAAGTGGCGCGAAATGTCAGGGCAGCCACATTTGCTGCGCTGCAGCAAATGTTTTAGTCGGACGAACTGGAAATCTCGTCCGCAGCATTCTGATCCATGTTATTGGCAACAGCATTGACCAGATTTATCAAGCGGCGCCGGATTTTGGCATGCGAAATGCGATTTAGGGAATGCAGCATCATCGCCCCGTCGGCGGTCAATAGCGGCATCTTGAAAGAATCAGAAAGACCTGGATCCAGCGGGTTTTCAGCAAACCCGGGCCCACTTGCCAGACGCCGGCCACTAAAGGCGTCAACTGACCGGCCATGGACAAATGTCATCGGCGCCGGCGGGATTGCATCAGGATGCAGGTCTTCAAAAAAATACTGGACCGACACACCCATCAGATTGGCCACTTCCATCAGTCGGCCTGCGGTCAACCGGTTTTGTCCTTTTTCGTATTTCTGGATCTGTTGAAAAGTAAGTCCCAGAATCCGGCCCAGTTCCCCCTGACTTATGCCAAGCAGCGTGCGACGCAATTTCAACCGGCTGCCTACATGGGCATCAACCGGATGAACTCTTTTAAGAGCTCCCGAAAATTCTGAGGATAGTCCATTAAGGGATGAGAATTGGGTGCCAGCGACATGGGTCAGATTGTCGTCGCGTCGTGGCCGACCGCGACCCCGCTTTTTTGGCGCTTCAGGTAACATCGATACATCTTCCTAACTATTTCCGCTGTCAACAAATTCCAACAAACGAACTAATCAAGTGAACAAATCAGCGGAATTCCGGGATGATATCGTGGCAAATATCGGCTGGCCACAAAAATGGATCAAATAGGCAAGGAAAGGCCAATATTTTTATTTATCGAATACAACCTAATATATTTATATATGCATTAAATACTCTACTTAAAATATTTATCCGTATAATATTGTTTTGTCACAATTCAAAAATGACAAAATTGCTTTAGGAACATTGAACATTACCTGCTCCGTATGCTGAAAATTCGCCGATAAGGCTGACCAATAGAGCGATAATGAAGACGCCTCGCAAAAGTCTGACATTTGTCGGCGAACATCCACGAACAAATAATTCGTGGAATCTGCTTTAAATTTTTTTGTTCGGTTACTGCGGTTTTGATCGTTGTTTTCATCACGACGCTTGGCATTGCCAATGATTAGGCGCTACAAAATCTTAGTTGTATATGCTTATGAGTTCTGCCCATGGTCGCGCGCGCAATTACAATCGCCTTTGAGGGAATCGATGTGCGCCCGGTGGATGTGCAGGTTCAGATGACCGCTGGCCTGCCTGCCTTTTCCGTGGTGGGCCTGCCGGACAAGGCGGTGGCTGAAAGCCGTGAACGGGTGCGCGGTGCATTAAGTGCCATGGGGCTGGCCCTGCCGCCCAAGCGCATTGTAGTCAATCTGGCCCCGGCCGACCTGCCCAAAGAGGGATCACATTACGATCTGCCGATTGCGCTGGCCCTGCTGGTGGCGCTCGATATCCTGCCCGCGGATGCTGTGGCCCAGTCGATCTCGCTGGGGGAACTGGCGCTGGATGGTGCGATTACAACAGTGGCTGGTGCCCTGCCCACGGCGCTCGCAGCCCTTGACCGGGACATGGGCCTGATCTGTCCGGCGGCATGCGGACCTGAGGCTGCATGGGCCGGCGACGGGCTGATGATTCTGGCGGCCCCGTCGCTGCTGTCGCTGGTTAATCATTTCCGCGGCACACAAATCCTGTCACCGCCCCGGCCGGGCATGGTGGATTCAGCTCCCGATCCGCTTTCGCTGGCTGACATCAAGGGTCAGGAAAGTGCCAAGCGGGCATTGGAAATTGCAGCGGCCGGGGGGCACAACCTGCTGATGGTGGGCCCACCCGGATCAGGCAAGTCCATGCTGGCCCAAAGGCTGGCCGGATTATTGCCGCCCCTTGATGCGGCGGAGATTCTGGAAGTCACCATGATCCAGTCTCTGGCCGGATTGATCGAATCCGGTGCGCTGACCCGAAGGCGGCCCTTTCGCAGTCCGCATCATTCAGCATCCATGGCATCGCTGATTGGTGGCGGCATCAGGGTCAGGCCGGGTGAAATATCGCTGGCGCATCTGGGTGTTCTGTTTCTGGACGAATTGCCGGAATTTTCCCGCACCGTGCTGGACAGTCTGCGCCAGCCGCTTGAAACCGGGTCGGTGCTGATTGCCCGCGCAAATGCGCACATCCGGTATCCCGCCCGCATCCAGCTGGTGGCCGCCATGAACCCGTGCCGGTGCGGGTATCTGTCCGATCCCAATCGCGGCTGCGGGCGCGCACCCAAATGCGCGCGTGACTATCAGATGCGCGTATCCGGCCCCATGATCGACCGCATGGATTTGTCCATAGACGTGCCCGCCGTATCCGCCCAGGACCTGAGCCTGCCACCACCGGCCGAGGGATCGGCACAGGTTGCCGGACGTGTGGCCGCCGCGCGTGACATTCAGCGCGCCCGTTTTAGTGAGGCCAATGGCCCGCGCACCAATGCACAGGTGGATGGCGAAGCTTTGACCAAAATCGCGACACCGGACGCGCCGGGTGCGGCGTTACTGGCCGAAGCCGCAGCCCGCATGCATCTGTCGGCACGCGGTTATCACCGGGTTTTGCGGGTGGCGCGCACGCTGGCTGATCTGGAGGGGGTTGATGGTGTCAGACGCCTGCACATTGCCGAGGCACTGAGTTACCGTCAGGCCCATTCGATGGAGACATATCAGGCCTGATGATCAGGCCGACTATTTCCAGATCGCCTTGCCCGATCCCGGCAGGCCCAGTTGCGCCCAAATGTCATCCACCCGTTTGATCACCGCATCATCCATGCGGATTTTTTCGCCCCATTCGCGATGGGTTTCTGGCGGCAGTTTATTGGTGGCATCCAGCCCGACCTTGCCGCCCAGACCCGATTCCGGACTGGCGAAATCCAGATAATCAATCGGCGTGCCTTCGATCACGGTAATGTCACGGGCAGGGTCCATGCGGGTTGAAATGGCCCACATCACGTCCTTCCAGTCGCGTGCGTTGATAT
>CAISDR010000407.1 GCA_903884125.1 uncultured bacterium | reverse complement strand
CCTGCGGGACGGCGGCTGGCTGCGGGGCTGCGGCTGGTGCCTGAACAAAGGTCTGGGTTCCCTGTGCTGCCACACGAATTCTGTGACCGCCGCTTTCCACCTCAATCTCGGTCAGGCCCACATCTTTCAGCAGTTCGGCCAATTCGCGAATTAGGGCTTTGTCGATATTCAAACTGGTCACGTGCATTAACCTTTCTGGCGCTCAATCAGCGCATCCAGCGCAAGCCGATAACCGATCACGCCCAGCCCACAGATAACGCCGATTGCAACGGGTGACAGGTAGGAATGGTGGCGATAGGACTCGCGCGCAAAAACATTGGACAGATGCACTTCAACCATCGGTATCTTGACGGCTGAAATGGCATCGGCCAGGGCAATGGACGTATGGGTATAGGCACCCGCGTTAACGATCAAGCCTTGCGCTTGGCCACGCGCCTGGTGCACCCAGTCAATTAATTGCCCTTCGTGATTCGACTGGTGACAGACAACATCGGCACCGCACGCCTTGCCATGGTCGATCAGTCCCTGATTGATCTCGGTCAGGGTCGTATGTCCATATATTTCAGGCTCGCGTGTCCCCAACAGGTTGAGAGACGGGCCATGCAGCACATATATCTTCACGAGTGGTTCCTTAAGCGGGCTGCGCCAGATGGTTAGGTGCTTTGGTGAGGTAGTGTATAATTGATACAGCCCGGTTTAGAAAGATGTCAGCGATGGCAGCCGGTTGGGAGTGTTTTGATGCTGAATTTGACAGTCAATGGCGACGCGCGGCAGTTTCCCGGTCCCCTGACGGTGCGCGCGCTGCTGGAATTGCTGGGTCTGGACCCGGCAAAAATCGCGCTGGAGCGTAATCGCGAAATCGTGCCCCGTTCAACCTATGCCCTGGTGGACATTGCGGATGGTGATCAGTTGGAAATTGTTCATTTCATTGGTGGTGGCAACAAACCTGTGCCTGCTGACGATGACAGTTTTGTGGTTGCAGGCCGCCGGTTTCATTCCCGGCTGCTGGTCGGCACCGGCAAATATCGCGACTTCGAAGAAACCGCCGCCGCTATCGAGGCATCGGGTGCAGAAATCGTCACCGTAGCGGTTCGGCGCGTGAATATCGCAACACCGGGCCAGCCTATGCTGGTCGATTATGTAAGCCCCAGGAAATATACTTTCCTGCCCAATACCGCCGGCTGTTACACGGCAGATGATGCCGTTCGCACTTTGCGTCTGGCGCGCGAAGCGGGGGGGTGGAATCTGGTCAAGCTGGAAGTGCTTGGCGACAAAGTGACCCTGTACCCCGATATGGTCGAAACGCTGGAAGCAACCAAGGCCCTGATCAAAGATGGCTTTGATGTAATGGTCTATTGTTCCGATGACCCGCTGCTGGCCAAACGGCTGGAAGATCTGGGCGCATGTGCGATCATGCCGCTGGCAGCTCCCATCGGTTCGGGCCTTGGCATTCAAAATCCGATTAATATCCGTCTGATCATCGAGGCGGCAAAAGTGCCGGTACTGGTTGATGCCGGCGTTGGTACCGCATCAGATGCGGCGATTGCCATGGAACTTGGCTGTGATGGTGTGCTGATGAACACGGCCATCGCTGAAGCAAAAGACCCGATCCTAATGGCACAGGCCATGAAACACGCGATTGCTGCCGGACGTCTGGCCTATCGCGCCGGGCGCATGCCCAAAAAGCGCTATGGCGATCCATCATCACCGGTTGGCGGGATAATCTAGGCGCTTAGAAACGCGCGCAGAATCTGTTCGGCTTTTTCGGGTTCATCCCGATAGGGGCCGTGCCCGGAGTGGTCGAACAGATCCAGGCGGCCATGACCGGGTGGCAGGTGATCGATGATTTCCTGTGAGCACGATGGTGGTGTGATCGGGTCATAGGCACCCGCCCAGACCAGGACAGGACATGCAATCTGGCCAAGCCCCGCACGCTGGTCCATGGACTGCATTTCACCCAGCGAGAAATGACGGGCAACGTCCAGCCTGCGAATGGCGCGGGCATGAGACTCGGCCATTTTCGACGGGTTGCGGGTATAAAGCGGCATGCAGACTTCGGCATAGGTTTTATCCGAAGCCTCGTCCATTTTTTCCCAGAAGTCTTTCGCAACTTGCAGGGAAAGCGGACCACCATATTCGCTAAAGCGGTTAAAGCTTTCTGCCCAGTTCATTTTGGCCGCTGTAGAGGACAATATGAGTTTGGCCGGATGCTGTGGGTGGCGGATGGCATAGGACATGGCGACCATGCCACCAAAACTGTTGCCGAATACAATGGGCTTTACAATGCCCAGGTTGTCGGCCAGCGTCCTGATGTCATCCCCCCATTGGGCAAGACTGCAGGTATCCAGTTCGCCACCCGATCGGCCATTTCCGCGATGGTCCACATAGATGATCTGGACCTGATCGGCAAAGCGGTCAAACCATGGCCTGAACCCGGAATGATCAAAGCCCGGCCCCCCATGCAGGACAAACATGCTCTGCCGTTCGTGCATGACCGTGCCTTGTGGGACAAGGCTTGATCCTACAACGTCAATGAAAAGTCGTGCGCCGTTGACCTCGATGTGCATCACGTACCTGCTGAATTATAATCAGGACCCCTTGCGTGCCTGAGCAATTGCCTTGCGGAAATTTTCAGCGGTATCGACGCCGGGCATGATCCGTTCACCAAGAATGAAGGTCGGCGTTCCACCAATGCTCAGCTTTGTTGCCAGCGCGCGGGTTTTTTCGATAGCGGCTGAGATATGCCCGTCTGCCATATCGGTTTTAAGCTTGTCTACATCTAGGCCCGCATCCTTTGAAAGCGTCATAATCTTGGATTCATCAATCGGATTTTTTGCCGCCATTAATGCAATATGCAAAGCCAGTTGCTTGTCGGCACCTTGCATTTTGGCAGCAAAAACAGCACGCGCAGCGGTCACCGAGTCAGGCCCCAGTACCGGCCATGATTTCAGAATGATCCGCAGCTTGGGATCATCCTTTAAAATCGCTGCCAGCGGTTCTTCTGCGCGTTTGCAGTAGCCGCAGCGGTAGTCATAGAATTCAACCATCGTTATGTCGCCCTTGGGGTTACCAATGACGATATCATCTGCAGATTGGGTCAGGTCGGCGCGCGATTCTACGATCAGTTTTTTGGCAGCTTCTGCTG
>CAISDR010000406.1 GCA_903884125.1 uncultured bacterium | reverse complement strand
CGTGCTATGCCGATACCTGATGTCGTTTGAAAAGCGCGGATATGTCTCAAAGATCAGCGATGGAAAGTATCAATTGGGAACGGCGGTGCTTCGCCTGGGCAGAACATATGAACGCTCCTTCGACATCGCAAGACACGTCATGCCAATACTGGAAGACCTGTCAAAATCCACCAGCGAAAGCGCCTCCTATTACGTCAGGAACAATGACGCGCGAATGTGCCTTTATCGGGTGGATTCACCGTATTCGCTGCGCGTCAGCGTTCAGCCGGGTAGTTTCCTCCCCATGGACCAGTCTGCGACTGGCAATGTATTGAGAGACTTTGGAACCGGCATCAAGCATATTGAGCGTTCCACCAATTGGGTAAGGACTTCGACCAATGTTGGCCCCGAACATTCATCATCGATGTCGTCCCCGGTTTTTGGGGTCGACGGGCATCTGGCCGGGGCTCTGACAGTATCCGGCCCAACCAGCCGATTCAATCCGGCATCAAATGAAGCGGCCAAAACGCTTTTGCTGAAAGCAGCGCATGACTTGAGCATCAAGTTGGGCGCCCAGATGCCAGATATCGTCCGACCGAGCCGCGAAGGATCATCAAAAAAACCCAAGGGACGCCCCAGTCAAGCTCGCATATCAAGAAAATAAGTACTCCGAGGCTTTCGGATGTACCTTAGCGCCAGTCAAGCACTGGAAATAATATAGCCACAGACAATTGGGTTTCAGGAACAAATACAAAGGAGAACCTGAATGAGGACAGCTAGATCCGGCACTTCGGTATTGCTTCTTTTCAGTGCAACTGTGCTCGCCTTTGCCATTCTTCCCGCTCAGGCACAGACATTTCCGACCAAGCCCATTCGCCTTGTGGTGCCCAATGCCCCGGGCGGAAATGCCGATCTGGTTGCCCGCATGGCTTCCGAGGGCATGTCGCGTGAACTGGCGCATCCGGTCTATGTGGATAATCAGGCTGGCGGACGGCAAATACCGGCCACCCAGTTTGTGACGCGGTCAAGTCCCGATGGATACACCCTGATGGCAGTTGGCCTTGGCTACTCGGTCAACGCCGGGCTGTACAACGATCTTCCCTATGACTCGATAAAAGACCTCGCACCGGTTGGCATAGTGGGCGCAACACCCCAGTTGGTGGTAGCCGCCCCGGGCTTCCCTCCAAACAACATCAAGGAACTCATCGCCCTGGCCAAAGCCAAGCCGGATACCGTCCACTATTCGTCTGCCGGGCTGGCCTCCACCGCGCACCTCGGCGGCGAACTGCTGAACACCCTGGCCGGCATCAAGATGGTTCATGTCCCTTACAAGGCAACCGCACAGGCCAACACAGACACCATGACGGGCGTGGTCCAGCTTTCCCTGGCAGCACCGTCTTCCGTCGTAGCCCTCATCAAGAGCGGAAAGCTCAAGGCGCTTGGCATCTCCTCCCAAAAGCGCTCTGCTCAGTTTCCGGACATACCCGCCATCGCGGAAACCGTACCAGGATATGAACTGATGCTCTGGAATGGAATATCAGCACCTGCGGCAACCCCAAAACCCATCATTGCGCGCCTCAACGCCGCGCTCAACAAAGGCATCACCAGCCCCGATATCAAGGAAAAGCTCTTCAGGGCCGGGGTCGATATCAATCCGCAAACTCCGGAAGAGATGGCGACCTACGTCGAAGCCGATATCAAGAAATGGGCAAAAGTGGTTCGCGAGGCGGGGATACAGGG
>CAISDR010000405.1 GCA_903884125.1 uncultured bacterium | reverse complement strand
CGCCCAGATGCGCATAGTAATGGGGGCTTCGCGCCTTTGTCACAATCTCGCCGTAGACTGTTTGCGCGGCCCTTTGGGTGGCACCGGGGCCGAAAATTTTTGCGAGCATTATAATCCCCGATGATCGAGCGACCTTGAACTTAAGCGCCAAGGGCGGTAGGTCAACAGGCAGGATTGACTGGCCGTGCGGCCATATGTCTGTTTCAGTCGACCATGCCCCCAACATGCCCCGTTGGGGCCCGCCCTAGAGGTTACATCATGTCCGGTAAATTTGGGTCGATGCCTTCAGTTATCAAAACCATCCTGATCAGCTTTGGGCTGGTGGTGGCGCTGGGCCTTTCCACAGGATGCGCACCCATTGTCGAAGTGCGTGGCTTTGTGCCGGACATGGAAAAGACCCAGGCGCTGGCAAAGGGTGCCGACAATCATTCCACCGTCCAGGAAGCACTGGGAACACCCACGGTCAAATCAACCTTTGACGAAGAGACCTGGTATTACATTTCCGAGCGTGCCGAACGGGTTGCATTTCTGGAACCGGAAATTCTTCAGCGCGAAGTGCTGACCCTGACCTTTGACCCGGATACATCCAAGCTCAAGGATATCGGGCGCTACAGCCTGAAAGATGGTCTGGTTGTGACCCTGGTTTCACGCACGACCCCTGCCAAAGGACGTGAGTTGTCCTTCCTGCAGGAAGTGTTCGGCTCCATTGGCCGCGTAGGCGCCCTGCCCAATACCCAGCAAACCGCTCCCGGCCGCGGCGGTGGCGGTGGCAACCGCAACTAAGCGCTGCCTGCAAATATTGAAATTGGTCTGACAGAACCCGAAAGGGGCAAAGAATGTTACCTGCCAGATTTGCAAGATCCGTATTGGCCGTGATCTTAATTGGCGGCGGGTTAAGTGCCTGCGCCAGTGATATCTCACTTAATTCATCTATGATCCGATATGCCTGGCTTCAGGCCGGGCCGGATAACCAATATGCGGCGCGACTGGTCAGCAAAGCGGCCACCTGCCCTGCCATCTCAATAGATGGCATCACAACGCCGATGAATGCGCGGGGAAAGCGCGATGCGGATTTCCCCGACCTTGTCTGCGAGAAAACTGTACCGGCAGCCGCATCAATGATCAAAGTTGAAGGCATCAGCCTGCCTGCGCCCCGGCCAGACAGCCAGCGCATAGTGATCATCGGCGATACCGGCTGTCGCATTAAATCCAGCGTCGTTCAGGATTGTAACGACCCCGCTGACTGGCCATTTGCAGCGATTGCAGCCGCTGCGGCAAAAGAATCACCTGATGCCGTTTTGCATGTGGGAGATTACTTTTATCGCGAAATCGAATGCCCAAAGGATCGACCGGGCTGCGCGGCATCACCCTTTGGTGACAATCAGGCCACCTGGGAAGCCGACTGGCTAAAACCCGCATCGCCGCTTTTTGCTGCAGCGCCCCTCTTGTTGTCGCGCGGCAATCATGAAACCTGCGCTCGAGGCTGGAAGGGCTGGATGCTTTATCTGTCACCTGGCCCTTATGAACCAAATTGCCGCAAGATTGATCCGCCATTTCTGGTGACACTTGGCCGGAAATCCGGTCCGGACATCGCAATGATCGACAGTTCCGAAGCCGAAGATATCAAGATCATTCCCTCAAAGCTGGACATGCTGATTGCTGCCATCCGCGAAATTGCACCCCGGTTCATCCGGACCACATGGGTTTTAAGTCATAAGCCGATCTGGGGCATTTATGACGTGGACGAAGGAACAAAAACCGTCAACGATGCCGAAGTGGTGAAGAAGGAAGTACCCAATGGTGTCGTGTCGAATGTGACATGGGTCGAAGCGCTGAAGGCAACCGGCATCCCTAAAAACATGGATCTTGCATTGGGCGGCCATATCCATTCGTTTCAGGCAAACGCCTTCGGGCCAGATCACCCCGGTCAGATCATGATGGGCGTATCCGGCGCTGATTTACAGGAAAAGCCGTTGCGGCTAATTGTCGGGAAAAATGTCGGTGGTGCCAAACTGGCCAGCGCCTATGGCGTAACCCGTTATGGCTATCTGATTTTTGATCGAAACAACTCATCCGGCGGGCCGCAGTGGAAAGGCAGCCTGAAAACTTCGGCGGGCGAGCGGATTGCCGCCTGTTCCATTGACGGGCGAACACCCAGATGCGAGGCGCGGATTAACTGAACCCGGTTCAGCAGATTTTGCTGTGCTTTCGTAGTGTTCAGTCGATAGCGAAACTCTTGCGCTCCGCATCTTCATGGCGCATTTGTTCTTCCATCACCAGTTCGGACAGATGGCGCTTTAGTTCATTAAAGGCTGGTGCCGCCGGATCGCGCGGACGATCCAGGTGGACGGGCACATCCTTTTTTATGGTGCCGGGCCGATAGGTCATCACCACAATCCGGTCAGCCAGATAAATCGACTCTTCGATGGAATGGGTCACAAACACAATCGTCTTGCCAAAACTGGTCCAGATTTTCAGCAGCTCGTCCTGAAGTGAGCGACGGGTCAGTGCGTCCAGCGCCCCGAACGGTTCATCCATCAGCATGATGGGACTGTCGATAGCCAGAAGACGCGCAATCGCTACGCGCTGGCGCATGCCGCCGGACAGATCTTTTGGAAAGCGATCCCGGAAATCCCAAAGGCCCAGCTGCTGCAACAGACCGCTGACCCGCGCGTCTATTTCGCTGCGCGCCATACCTTTGATTTCAAGGCCAAAGGCAACATTGCTGGCAATCGTCATCCACGGAAACAGCGCATATTCCTGAAATACCATTCCCCGGTCGGGGCCTGGCGTTCGGATGGTCTGCCCACTGACTTCAATGGCACCGGCACTGGGGTGGGCAAATCCCGCCAGGGCATTCAGCAATGTGGATTTGCCACAGCCCGAGGGACCCAGAAGACAGACAAACTCGCCTGCCCTGATATCAAGATTGATATCCCGCAAGGCAATAACCGGACCATCGGGACTTTGAAAAATCTTTTCAACGCTCCGGATGTGAACCAGCGGCGCGCTCATGTCTCAAGCCCCCGATGCCAGCGCAGCAGATAATTGTTGAGACCGCTCATGGCCGTGTCAATTCCCAGTCCGATTAGACCAATAGTCAGCATGCCGGCAATGATCTTGTCCGACCAGAAAAACTCGCGTGCCTCTAAAATCCGGTAGCCCAGACCATTATTGACGGCGATCATTTCAGATACGATCACAACAATGAAACTGGTGCCCATGGCGATGCGAAGGCCAGCGAAAATGTAGGGCGTTGCGGCTGGCAGCATGACCCTTGTGAATATGGTCATCTGGCTTGCGCCCAGATTGCGCGCCGCCCGCAGGTAAATACCGTCAACCTGACGCACGCCGGCAATGGTATTCATCAAGGTCGGGAAGAATGCCCCTATGGCGATCAGAAATACCGCCGGTGGATTTCCCAGGCCAAACCACAATATCGACAGCGGGATATAGGCAATTGGTGGAATGGGGCGTAACACCTGCATCATGGGATTGGTCAGATCATAGAGCCGCTGGCTGGCCCCCATCGCAAGGCCCAGCGGCAAAGCCAGGGCTGCACCAATCGAAAATCCCAGCAAAACACGATAAAGGCTTGCCACCGCATCGGTCAGCAGTTCACCAGATAGCAGCCATCTGAGATAGGATAGCTGTGCCGGCTCATAGGGTTCAAGCGGCGCGAGATACGCCCACCATTTCAATCCAACGGAGACCGGTGACGGAAAAATACGAACGTTAATAAGACCCGCCATGCATGCAGCCTGCCATATGCAAATCAAAATGACAGGCAGGGCAGCACCCCGCAAAAAATTACGCAGCCGCCGAACGATCAAAGCTGCCGAAGTTGAGTT
>CAISDR010000404.1 GCA_903884125.1 uncultured bacterium | reverse complement strand
TGATTTGAATTTTGATTTTTTCGCCTTCACCGTCTTGGCCGCCAATTCAGCGGACCTGGCAATAGGATACGAACGCCATACCGCCCACCCATTTACGGCAAGGGCGGGAACCTAGTGCGTGCACCTGGGCCTGTCAACGGCTTTGGTAACGCATTCCCAACGCCCCATTATATCCCATTTTTACTGCGCTGAAAGCAGGCCTGTTTTCTGACGCCTGCGATCAACCGACGAGGCAATTTTCAATGATTCCCGGTATTTGGCGACTGTGCGCCGCGCAATATCAATACCTTCCGCCTTCAGCAATTCGACCAGTCGGTCATCAGATAAAATATGCTGCGAATCTTCGGCATCGATGAGGACTTTGATACGATGACGTACGGATTCCGCGGAATGGGATTCACCACCATCAGCATTCGTAATCCCGGCCGTGAAGAAATATTTGAACTCGAATACGCCGCGCGGCGTTGATAGATATTTATTTGCGGTCACGCGGCTTACGGTGGACTCATGCATTTCAATTGCATCGGCCACTGATTTCAAAGTCAAAGGCCGCAAAAAGCTGACGCCGCGATTTAAGAACGCATCCTGAAAGCGGACAATTTCACTGGCGACTTTTAAAATTGTCCGTGCGCGCTGATCAAGCGAACGCACAAGCCAGTTCGCGCTGGCCAGACATTCGGTTACATAGCTTTTGGTCTGCTTGTCTGCCGCCCCCGCTCCAGCGATCTGGGCGGCGTAACGCTGATCAATTAACAGTCGTGGCATGGTATCGGCATTAAGTTCAACAAGCCATGACCCATCTGGCCCGCGACGGACATAGACATCGGGAATCAGCGTCTCTGCCTCGTCAGTTTCGAAGCCCAGCCCAGGCTTCGGGTTTAGGCGTCGGATTTCTGCGATCATGTCACTCAGGTCTTCGCTGTCGCAATTGCACAAACGCATCAGCGCGCCCTGATCGCGCCGGGCAAGCAGTGGCAGATTGTCCAGGAGGACAGCGATCATCGGGTCGTAACGATTTGCTTCGCGCAGCTGCAGCGCCAGACATTCCGCCAGATCCCGTGCGCCGACCCCGGTTGGATCAAATGTTTGAACCAGCACAATAGCGCGATCTATTAGATCGTCATCGACCCCCAATTTATCTGCAAGCTCTGTCCACTCGACACCGAGATAGCCGGAATCATCAATAACATCTATGACCTGACCCGCGATCAGGCGCATGACCGGATCATCTGTTGCAAGGCCCAATTGGGTCAGCAGATGCTCGCGCAGGCTGGTCGGATGATCAGCCATGGAATCCAGCGTAAGATCGCTTTCATCAAAACCGTGATCACCCCCGCGCGACCCACCGCCAGCCCCAAGTCCATCAAACTCGGCAGGCCCCGCGTCGGCATAGACATTGGAAAGATCAGTATCAAGATCAGAACTGGAATCGGGCGGCGGGCCGTCGACGCTGAGACTTAATATTTCTACGCCGTCATCGCCGCTGGCATCCGGAGCGGTTGATTGTATCGGTTCACCTGGGGGATCATCAATGGTGCTGCCGCCAATCGCTGCATCGCCATCCTCGCGCTCCAGCACGGGATTTCGTTCCAGTTCCTGTTCGACAAACAGATTCACTTCCAGATTGGACATTTGCAGCAGCTTGATCGCCTGCTGCAATTGCGGGGTCATGACCAGGGACTGGCCCTGGCGCAATTCCAATCGTGGCGTTATCGCCATGATGGCAACAACCTAAAGACTGAACCGCTGGCCAAGATAGACACGACGCACATCTTCATTGCCGACAATGGCTTCCGGTGTGCCTTCCATCAATACGCGACCATCGTGAATGATATAGGCGCGATCAATAATATCCAGCGTTTCGCGAACATTATGATCGGTGATCAGAACCCCGATGCCACGATTCTTGAGGTGAGAAACCAGCTCGCGAATATCGCTGATTGCAATCGGATCGATACCGGCAAAAGGTTCGTCCAGCAGGACGAATGCCGGATTTGTTGCAAGCGCACGGGCTATTTCCACCCTTCGCCTTTCGCCGCCCGACAGCGCCATGGCCGATGCCCGACGCAGGTGCGAGATTGAAAACTCGGCCAGCAATTCATCAACAATCGCTTCGCGCTGATCGACCGAGGATTCAACCAGCTCAACGACAGAGCGAACATTTTCCTCGACCGTCAGCCCGCGGAAAATCGACGCTTCCTGCGGCAGATAACCAATCCCCAGCCGCGCACGCCGATACATCGGCAGATCCGTAATGTCATGACCATCAAGTTCGATGGAGCCATAATCAGCCGATATCAATCCGGTAATCATATAAAAGCAGGTGGTCTTGCCAGCGCCATTCGGCCCCAGAAGACCGACAACCTCGCCACGATTGAGTGTCAGGGATACCCCGCGTACCACTGGCCGCTTTTTAAAACTTTTGCCGATGCGATCGACCTTCAGACCATCATTCACCTTGATCAATCGCGGTCGGCTTACGCCACCCAGCGGCAATTCCGGATCATCCCCGCCCATCATTTCGCACCACCTGCCGGCTTGGCTGGCTTTTCGCCTTTTTCCTCGGGGACAAACAATCCCTTGACCCGTCCGGTCGCATCCGGATCCATGGTGCTGCGGCCGGTTTCCGTT
>CAISDR010000403.1 GCA_903884125.1 uncultured bacterium | reverse complement strand
CTCATAAGACAAGAAATATTATATCATTATTAATGTGCGGCGCAGCAAGCGTGGCATTCGCAGCATCACCACAGGGAAATGCTCTGGAAGAAGTGACGGTGGTTGCCCAGAAGCGCGAAGTGAATATTCAAAAAGCCCCGGTAGCGATTACGGCGGTCAGCGCCCAGACCCTGGATCAAAACCATGTAATCAACCCGGTTGATCTTAACGGGCTGATCCCCAGTCTGGTGTTTACGACCAGTGAAGGATTCAATAACAGCGTGTCTATTCGCGGCGTGGGTTTCAACGTCCCCCAGAACGATTCTGCCCAGCCCGGCGTGTCCTATCACATAGACAGTGTCTACATTGCCAATCCGGTATCGCTGAACACAGGCTTTCTTGATCCCGATCACATCGAAGTGTTGCGGGGGCCACAGGGAACCGTGTTTGGGCAAAACTCCGTCGGCGGCACGATCAACGTCATTTCAAAGCTGCCCACTTTTGACGGGGCGACCGGTTACGCCGATGTCAGCATTGGCACCTATAATCTTGAACAGTTTCGCGGCGCGCTCAACACGACTCTGACCGATACGCTGGCCGTTCGTGCGTCGGTCGATCAAAGCCGCCATGACGGATTTGGCAATGCCACCAAGGTGCCGGGCACCAATGGCAAATATGAATTAAGCAATGATGACAGTGTTCATGGCCGTTTGCAGGGATTGTGGAAGCCGAACGAGAATTTTTCATTCCTGCTGCGCGCGGAATATGCCCAGCTTGATAATAATGCGCCGCTGTCAAAAGCGATTGATGATCCCAATCCCGATCCATGGACGCAGTCATCTGACTGGCCCGGCTTTCAGGATATAAAGCAGCAGATATACAGTGCTACTGCCACCTATACGACCTCGTTTGCCACCATCAAATCCTTGTCCAGCTGGCAGGCATCCGATCACATCGGATCGTTGAATGAAGACGGTTTGTCGACAGCGCTGTTCTTCCCCCATGACGTGGAATACGAGTTCCAGAAGTCGGTCAACTGGACCCAGGAAGTCAATATGTCGTCATTGCCCGGCGGAAAGCTGGACTGGATTGTCGGCGGGTTTTTCCTGACGGGTAATGAAAAAGTGGGTTACACGCAGTGGGGGCTGTCACCATCGGCCCCCAATGCGCCTAATTATCTATTTTCCAAACCTGCCAGCTTCAAGACCGGCGCTGACCTGCCGGATTCGCTGTATTTCCAGTCGGCCTCTCGCCTGACACGCCAGTCCTGGTCCCTGTTCGGGCAAGGAACCTACCATCTGACCGACGCGCTCCGGGTCACTGGAGGCATGCGTTATACCCATGACGAAAATTCGACCGATATTCATGATTATTTTGACCTGCGCGGTCCTGGCGTGTTTGTCAAATCCGCCACCAATTCGCTGACCGGCAAAGGTGAAGTTGATTATGACTTGACGCCGGATAATCTGGTCTATGCGTCCTATTCAACGGGCTTCAAGCCGGGCGGGGGCAACATATCGCTGGCACCGGCAGTAGTACCGTTCCAGTACAAGCCTGAAACGGTCACAGCCTATGAAGTTGGAACAAAGAACGGATTTCTTGATAACAGCATCCGGCTGAATGCCGCCGCGTTCTATTATGATTATGCGAACATGCAATTCGAAGCCGATGACGTAAACCCGTTTCAGGGTGGCGTTGATAATATTCCAACTTCGGAGGTCTATGGCGCGGAAGCGGAAGCTTCAATCCTTTTGCCCCATAACCTGCGCCTTGACGGCAATATCACACTGGAAAAAAGCCGCATCACGTCGCATTTCCTGGCACTGGACAATGTTGCTGCCAATGCTGCCGACTTTGCCTCTGGATTTGCATTTTACAGCCCGCTTAACCTGGCGCTGCGCAAAAAGGCCTATCGCGACATTTATGGTAATGCAGTGCCAATGGTGCCCAGTGTTCAGACCGCGGTTTCGCTGACCCATATCTGGGATTTCGCCGGCGGCGGTCAATTGCTGTCCAAGTTTGATGTGCAATATCGTGATCAGTATCAGGCCGCGGTCTTCCCGAAATCCCGCATCTACACCGCACCGTCCTATGTCCTGTCCAATCTGTATTTCGATTACACCTTGCCGGGCGACAAGGTCGATATTGCCTTTACCCTTAGCAATATCTTCGACAAGGCCGCAGTCCAGTCGCGATTTGTCAACCAGTTTGGCGGTGAAGCCACGCAATCTTATTTCCCGCCGCGTCAGGCGATTTTAAAAGTTGGATATCGCTTCTAACTTGATAGGGTAGCTCGGCATGAAAACAGTCCGGGCGGCCCTTGTGGTCGCCCGGGGCAATGACCGGGGGATTATGACAATGGCGCAGGGTATATCGCGACGGGATATTGTCAGGCAGGCAGCCGGCGCGGGGATGCTGATATCCGCATCGGGCATGGGGATTAATGCACGTGCTGCCGAGGTCCTGAAAGTCGGGGTGGTATTCGTCTCCCCAATAACCGAAGTGGGCTGGACCGCGCAGCACAGACAGGCCGCCGATGCGATCAAAGCGGCGCTGGGTGACCAGGTTGTTGTCGATGTGATCGACGATATCTTTCAACCTCAGGACGCGGAACGTGTCTTCCGCGGCTTTGCTACCTCGGGGCACAAGCTGATATTCGGCACCAGCTTTTCCCATGGCGCGCCCATGGCCAAAGTGGCGCAGCAATTCCCCAAGGTTATTTTCAATGATTGTGCAGGGGTGAAACACGGCCCCAATCTTGGTTCATTCGAAGCCAAATATTACGAGGCCGGATTTCTGGCCGGTGTTGTAGCCGGAAAGATGACCAAAACCGGAAAGCTGGGTTTTCTTGGTGGCTTTCCCATTCCGGATATTATCGGACCCGGTAATTCCATTCTGTTAGGCGCGCAGAGTGTGCGTCCTGACAGCACTTGCAAAGTGCTGTTCATGAATTCCTGGTCGGACCCTGGCAAGGAAAAAGAAGGTGCACGGGCGCTAATAGCACAGGGCTGTGACGTGATCTGTGCCATGACCGACAGTCCGGCGGCTGTACAGGCAGCCGAAGAAGCCGGAGTCTGGGCGATCGGTTACGCCAGCGACATGAAGAAATTCGCGCCCACACGCCAACTGACATCGATGGTGGTCGACTGGAGCAGTGTATATGTACAGGACGCCAGGGATGTGGCTGCTGGCACATGGGTATCCAAGGCCCGGTGGGAAGGTTTGAAAGAGGGGGTTGTGAAACTGGCCCCACTGGTTTCGACAATTCCCGAAGACATCCGTGCGCTGGTCAGAAAAAAGGAAGACGAAATCAAGGCGGGCACGTTGTTGCCCTATGCCGGAGAGATCAGGGATCAGGACGGCAAGATCCGCGTGCCCAAGGGTGGCGTGCTAGGCGATGACGACGTTCGCGCCATGAACTGGCTGATTGCCGGCATGGTGGGGCAAGCAAAAGGGTGATGAACCCGCATGGCCCAATTCCCAAGGTAGTATTTTGACATGACGGCGCCGCGTCTGGAACTGCGGGGTATTTCCAAACGCTATCCCGGTGTGATCGCCAATGACTCCATTTCGCTGTCGGTCATGCCGGGAGAAATTCGGGCCATACTCGGCGAAAATGGAGCCGGAAAAAGTACGCTGACCAAAATGATCTATGGGGCCGTCACTCCGGATTCCGGTTCGGTGCTGATCGATGGCCAGCCGGTTACGATCAGAAATCCTGGCGTCGCCCGATCCTTGGGCATCGGCATGGTCTATCAGCATTTTTCGCTGTTTGAATCAATCTCGGTCGTTGAGAATATCGCGCTTGCGCTTGATGGGCCCTTTGATCTTCGCGCACTAGGTGCTGAAGTCAGCGCCTTATCTGCCAGATATGGGCTGCCGGTTGAACCCAGACAACTTGTCCATAATCTGTCGGTTGGCGAACGCCAGCGGGTCGAGATCATCCGTTGCCTGCTGCAGAAGCCAAAATTGCTTATTCTGGACGAACCGACGTCAGTCCTTGACCCAAAAGCTGTCGAACATCTGTTCGAGGTTCTGCGCGTTTTGGCCCGTGAAGGGGTGAGCATTTTATATATCAGCCATAAGATGGCCGAAATTCATGCTCTGTGCGATACAGCAACTATTCTGCGCGGCGGCAGGCTGGTGGACAATGTTGCTGTGGCAGATGTCACAACCAGCGATCTTGCACGCATGATGGTGGGCGCATCGATCCCTGTCATATCGCGGATACCGTCGATCTGTTCGCCAAAACCACATCTGGAAGTAATCGGCCTGAGTCAGACCAGCGCCGATCCCTATGGAACTACGCTCTCCAATATCTCGCTATCGGTGTCCGGTGGCGAGATACTGGGGATTGCCGGTGTTTCGGGCAATGGCCAGCAGGAATTGTTGTCCCTGCTTTCGGGCGAGGTTCTGACAGACAGTCAGTTTATCTGGATCGATCAGCAGCCGGTCGGCGATATGTCCGTTGCGACCCGCAGGCAGCGTGGTCTGACCTTTGTGCCGGAAGAACGGCTGGGCAGGGGGGCTGTACCCAGCATGTCGCTTGCCCAGAATACATTGCTGACAGACCAGACCGACGGCGGCGTTGAATTTGGTCTGATCAAACGCAGCATCATTAAAGGCAAGGCACAACATATCATCGATGCGTTTGACGTAAGATGTTTTGGTGTCGATGCGCTGGCGCAGACCCTTTCTGGTGGCAACCTTCAAAAATTCATCGTGGGGCGTGAACTGGGGGCTGGCCCCAAGAGTGCTGATCGTTGCCCAGCCTACATGGGGTGTCGATGTGGCCGCTGCGGCCTTTATCCGTCAAAGGCTTGTGGATCTGAGCCGGGCGGGCGCCGCTGTCCTGGTGATATCCGAAGAACTGGATGAACTTTTTGAAATCAGCGATCGGATTGCCGTGATGTTTCACGGGAGCCTGTCGAGCGCCCAGCCGATAGAGGAGACAAATGTTGAATCCATCGGGCTGTTGATGGCGGGTGCAGGCATGGCCCAGAAATCGGCGGCCTGAGATGATTAAAGTGCATCTTGAACGCCGCCTGGTCCCGTCAACCATCATGGTGATCGGCGCGCCGGTTCTGGCGCTGGCTGCAACCATTGGGCTTGGCACCATTCTTTTTCTGGGCCTGGGTATTGATCCGCTGGCAACGCTTTATCAATTTTTCTGGGCGCCATTGACTACACCGAACGGCCTTTCGGAATGGCTGCTCAAGGCATCACCCCTGATCCTGATCGCCCTTGGTCTGTCTGTCGGATTCCGCGCCAACGTCTGGAATATCGGGGCCGAAGGCATGTTCATCATGGGGGCAATCGCTGCCGGGCTTCTGGCCATTCACTTTGGTGAGGGTGCACCGGTCTGGTTGCTGCCAGCTATGGTCGCAGCAGGCGCCCTGGGGGGGATGGCCTGGGCTGCGATCCCGGCATTCCTGCGCATATGGGCTAATGCCAGCGAAATTCTGGTCAGCCTGATGCTGAACTATGTGGCGCAGTTATTTCTGGCCTTTCTGGTCAATGGACCGTTACGCGATCCCGATGGATTCAATTACCCCCAATCGCCGCTTTACGATCCATCTGCAATGTTTTCGCCGCTATTTGACGAAATGCGATTGAATTCATCCATCTTCATCACGATTGGTGCCGTGGCAGTCACCTGGATTTTTCTCGAACGCAGCTTTTTGGGTTTTCAGATGACAGTGGGTGGTATTGCGCCTGTGGCGGCGCGCTATGCCGGGTTTTCACAGGCCCGCGCGATCTGGACCGGACTTTTGGCAGGCGGCGCGGCAGCCGGGATCGCCGGCATGATGGAAGTATCCGGTCCATTGGGCCAGCTGACACCCGTGATATCACCGGGCTATGGGTATGTGGCAATCATCGTTGCCTTTATCGGGCGGTTGAATGCATTCGGCATTGTTGTGGGCGGATTACTTCTGTCGCTGCTGTATATGGGTGGTGAATCGGTTCAGATTGCCCTGAATATTCCATCCGCGATCACGCGTACATTTCAGGGCATGTTGCTTTTCTTTCTGCTGGCAGCAGATGTGCTGATCCATTACCGCATTCGCCTTGGACGGACCTGATGGAACCACTGATTGCAGCGATTTTAAGCGGGACAATGGTGGCGGCAACACCCTTGCTGTATGCGGCAATGGGTGAATTGATCGTGGAACGCTCGGGCGTTTTGAACCTGGGTGTTGAAGGCATGATGCTGATGGGTGCGGTGTGCGGTTTTGGCTGTGCTTACGCGGGCCTGTCGCCCGTCTTTTCGATTGCAGCTGCGGCAGCGGCGGGCGGGATGGCGGCATTTGTGTTTGCCATTCTGGCGCTGACGCTGGCAACCAATCAATATGCAGCGGGGCTGGCGCTGACAATTCTGGGTTCGGGCCTATCAGCGTTTGTGGGCCATGATTTTGGCGGCAAATCCCTGATGGCCATTGCGCGCATTCGTGTGCCGTTTCTGTCCGATTTGCCTTACCTGGGTTCATTATTTGCCCAGGACATTCTTGTCTATG
>CAISDR010000402.1 GCA_903884125.1 uncultured bacterium | reverse complement strand
GTCGCGCAATCGGTCCCCGGATGGATCATTAAACGGAACACCCGTGGCATGGACCCGCGCACCGGGGGCTTGCCCTATAATGCATAATCGCGCCGTGGCCGAGATCCTGACAACCGGTCGCGGCCCACCCGTGACATCGGCTGGCAGATGCGCGGCACAGACCTTACAGGCCGCAATCTCATCGCTGACCCGGTTCAGATCAGACATCGCGTCCTGCGAGCATTTCGCGGGCAATCACCACCTGCTGAATCTGGCTGGTGCCTTCGTAAATGCGGAATATCCGCACATCGCGATAAAAGCGTTCGATCCCATAGTCGGCCACATATCCCGCCCCACCAAAAATCTGAACGGCCTTGTCCGCCACGCGCCCGACCATTTCGGATGCGAAATATTTCGCACAGCTTGCTTCAATGGTAACTGCACCTTTTTCATCACGCTTGCGCGCTGCGTCCATCACCATGCATTTTGCGGCATAAGCTTCGGTCCGGCAATCGGCCAGCATGGACTGTATCATCTGGAACTCGCCCAGATTTTTGCCGAATTGACGGCGGGTCTTGGCATATTCCACACATTCATGGATCAGGCGTTCGGCAACGCCCACGCATACCCCCGCAATATGCAGACGCCCGCGATCAAGCACCCGCATGGCTAGTTTAAATCCAAGACCTTCGCGCTCGCCCAGCAGACATTCAAGAGGCATTTTGACATTATCGAAAACTACATCGCAGATATGTGCGCCTTGCTGACCCATCTTTTTTTCCGGCTTACCAATTGAAATGCCGGCCAGGTTCGATGGCACCACAAAGGCGGAGACGCCACCAGCACCTTTGTTGGACGGATCCGTGCGCGCCATCAGCGTGAATACACCGGCCTTATTCGCATTGGTAATATAGCGCTTGGTCCCATTGACCAGATAATGATCGCCATGCCGAATGGCGGTGGTGCGCAGGCTTGCCGCATCAGAACCTGCTTCAGGTTCAGTCAGGCAGAAGCTGGCCACCACTTCGCCCGATGCCAGTTTGGGCAACCAGTAGTCTTTCTGTTCCGGGCGGCCATCCATCACAATGCCCTGAGAACCAATCCCCACATTAGTACCCACAACCGACCGAAAAGCCGGTGATGTCCAGCCCAGTTCCTGGGCAATCATCACTTCCTCTTCCATGGTCAGTTCCAGGCCACCATAGCTAACGGGGATGGTCAGGCCGAACAGGCCAAGTTCGCGCATTTCGGCAACCACATCGGTTGGGACCGCATCTTCATCCGATACTTGTCGCTCCAGCGGGACCAGCCGTTCGCGGACAAAGCGTCGCACGGTTTCGATCAATTGTGTGCGTGTTTCCAGATCCAGTGCCATATCCATGGGCCTCCATCAAAATATTCGCTTCATTTGTGATCTGGAAATTGGCACGCTATATCCCAATACGCAATCGGCCGATCCATGCTGACAGATAGGCAATGACAAAATCCCAACCCGTGCGCCGTCCAGGCCGACCCTTGAAATCCGCCGAGGACGCCAGCCTGGTCATTCGACGCGCTGCGGTGGATATTTTTTCACGCCAGGGGTTTCAGGGCACTTCCATTGCTGATATTGCAAAAGCAGCAAAGGTTGCAAAGCCGCTTATCCACTATCACTTCGCATCCAAGGAGGAATTGTGGCGCGCGGTTGTGACTGACGCATTCAGTGCATTACATGTTGAATTGCAGTCGTTTCAGAAAACCCTGACCGAGGCACCAGCGCTGCAGGCAACCATTGCAATCGCCCATCAGCTGGTCGGCTTTGCCGCCCGTCATCCGCATCTGGTGCGCATTGTCGTGGATGAGACGACCAAAGGCGGCGAGCGTAGCGAATGGCTGATCAATCATTTTCTGGTGCCGCTTTATGAGATTGCACGCGCACTGATCACTGCGTTCGAAAAAAAGACACTGCCTGATACCGAGCGTTTTGGCGCTGAACACGTGATCCCTGTCATTCTGGGTGCCATGAATTTCGCTTTTCTGGATGCAGAAATCATCAGCCGGGTTTTTGGCGTGGACGTCTATGACCCAGCCTATCTGGATCGCCATGGGGCATTTCTGGGGCGCTTGTTCAATGCGGCCTTCGGCCAACCCAATCCCTAAAAACTGCTTGCTCATTTAATTAGGTTAGTCGATATAATTAAATGAGCGACATGATTGGACCTCAATATGGCCTTTGCCCCGCCGGAACAGATAAGCCTTGGCTTTTCGCCTCAGGATTTGGCCCACAGTCCCTATGCCCGCTATTTCAAGCCGGAAATGGCCGATTTGGCTGATCCCATCAGACAAGCGATTCTGACAGGCCCCCAGGCGCATGAATTAATGCCGCCGCTGGAAAACATTGCCGATCTGTCACAGCCGGGTTACTGGCCGGTTGAAAACGGCTTTTCAACGGCACCCGATGGCTCTATCAGGGTATTCGTGCGCACCCCCATGCCCGATGTGACACCGGCCATGTGGGACTGGTGGTTTGCCTGGCATGGCAGCGAGGCCAACCGTTATAAACTCTGGCATCCGCGCGCCCATGTGTGGGTTGGCTGGGATGACGGTCGAAGCGATCTGCCCAGTTATGTAGGGCGAACGTCAAATGTGGTCGAATATGTGGGAGCGACCCGCCTTGATCTGACAATCCGGTTTGTCACGCCGCAATCAATCGGGATCCATGTGAATCGCGACGTCGATGAAACCTTTATCTGCGCGCGTGGTGGTCTGGCGGGCACACCGATGGAGACCGGCTGGCTTATCCATCATATACGCGCTGTGCCGGGCGGGTCGGAAATGCGCTCGCGCTTTTATCTGGGCGGTGGCCACATTGCACCGCGTTCGCCGACAAATCTGATGGCACAGATATTAGCCCCGGTGGCCCGGCGTTTTGGACGGCCGGACATCAGACAGGCTTCAGATCTGCTGGTTCACTGTGCTCAGGAAATGGCTCATCTGGCAGCAATCCTGCCCG